>JAHFGF010000140.1 GCA_023247595.1 Candidatus Omnitrophota bacterium | reverse complement strand
ATGTGATGACCAAGAATCCGCTCAAGTGTCCTAATCAGCCGACGTATGTTGAGGTTGATTTCGAAAAAGGCATCCCTGTAAAAGTGGACGGAAAAAAATATAATTCTGTTGATTTGGTTAATCACTTAAATGCAATAGGCGGGGCCAACGGTGTAGGGCGGGTAGACATGGTTGAAAATCGTTTGGTTGGAATTAAATCGCGGGAGATTTATGAAAATCCAGCCGGCACAATTATGCATACCGCTCATCGTGAACTCGAGGCGCTGGTATTGGATCGTGAGACGCTGCATTATAAGCATCACATTTCCAATCGTTATGCCGAAATGACCTATTACGGTTTGTGGGAGACGCCGCTGAAATATCAATTAGACGGTATGGTTCAAAAAATGCAGGAGCGCGTGACCGGAACCGTCCGCCTGAAATTGTATAAAGGCAATTGCCATGTCGTCGGACGTAAGTCGCCGTATTCCCGTTACAATGAAGAATTGGCAACCTATGGCGATAAAGATAAGTTCGATCAGAAATTGGCGGAAGGCTTTATTCGTTTGTGGGGAATGCCTTATTAAAGTGATTCGTCGTTCGTGAATTGTGAAACGATTCACAAACAAGGAGGAGACTTAAATGTCTAAACTCTGGGGTTCGCGGTTTAAGAAATCAACAAGCAAGATCGCTGATAAATTTACATTTAGCATCGGATATGACCATCGCCTGGCGAAGTATGATGTCTTAGGAAGCATCGCGCACGCGCGGATGCTGGGCAAATGTAAAATTATTCCTGCTAATGACGCATCGGCCATTGTCGGTGGACTTGAGAAAATTTTAAAACGCATTGAACATGGCAGTTGGAAATTTGATCCCAAAGAGGAAGATGTTCATTCCAACATCCAAAACGAATTAAAGAAAATGATAGGCGCGCCGGCGGATAAATTGCATACGGCACGGTCCCGCAACGATCAGGTTGTGCTTGATGTCAAAATGTATTGCAAAGAACAAATGACTGGAATCATTGCGGCAGTGTCGGATTTGCAAAAGGCGGTGATTGATCTTGCGAAAGATAATGCGACTGTTGTTTTTCCGGCATATACGCATATGCAGGTGGCGCAGCTGGTGCTTTTACCGCATCATTTGCTGGCCTATGTGGAAATGTTAGAACGGGATAAATCAAGGTTGTCCGCATGTTGGAAGTTGACAGATGTTTTGCCTTTAGGGAGCTGCGCTTTATCCGGAACATCTTTGCCTACGGATCGATCATATGTCGCAAAAGAATTAGGGTTTCACGAAGTTTCAGCTAATAGTATGGATGCGGTGAGCGACCGTGATTTTATTGTGGAGCTGATTTCGGATTTATCCATTTTGGCTATGCATCTTTCAAGGATTTCCGAGGATCTGATGCTGTGGGCGACCAAAGAGTTTGATGTGATTGATATTGATTGGTCTTTTTGCACCGGATCATCAATCATGCCGCACAAGAAAAATCCGGACGTGGTTGAGTTGATGCGGGGGGCATCCGCGCAATTTCCTGGGGCGTTGGTTGAAATTTTAACGCTTCTTAAAGCTCTTCCGTTAACGTATAACCGCGATATGCAGCTGGATAAACCAGTGCTCTTTCGCAGTGTTGAGGCGGCGCTGGATATGCTTGAGGTCATGACGGGATTGATGGCGAACATTACGGTCAAAAAGTCAAACATTCAAAATCGTCTGAGCGATGAATCTGTTTATTCTGTTGATATTATGGAGTATCTGATACGAAAAGGGGTCTCGTACCGCGAGGCGCATGACACCGTTGGCCGCATTGTCAAAGAATGCCTGGATCCCGGAAAGAAGATTTCAGCTTTTTCGCAAGCAGAGTTAAAGAGTTATTCCAAACATTTTGATGTCGACGTAAAATCTCTTTTAAATCCTCAGATGTCTGTTAAAATTAAAAAATCATTTGGGTCGACAAATCCAAATTTGGTTAATCAACAATTAAATATTTGGGCGAAAAAATTAAAAATGTAGGGAAGGGTTTTAAACCCTTTCTATGGATTTCTTTGTAGGAAAACATGCACGATTTTCATTTTAAAAAAGGCGAATTGTTCTGTGAAGATGTCGCGGTCAGCACAATTGTTAAGTCCGCGGGCACTCCTTGCTATATTTACAGCTACAAAACGCTGGTTGACCACTTTATCAAAATTCAAAAAGCTTTTGCTCCGGTTAATCCAGTCATCTGTTTTGCCATGAAGGCTAATGACAGCTTGTCGGTCATTAAAGCGTTGGTGGATCAAGGGGCTGGTCTGGATATCGTTTCTCTCGGGGAGTTAAAAAAAGCGCGTATTGTCAAAGCTGACCCGCAAAAAATTGTTTTCGCGTCAGTCGGAAAAACCCGTGAAGAGATTTTAGAAGCTATTAACGCGCGGATTTTATTTTTTAACGTGGAATCCCTGCCTGAACTGGAGCGCATTAATTCCATTGCTAAACAGACGGGTAAAGTGGCGAGTGTTGCCATCCGTATCAATCCGGATGTGCAGGCGCCTACGCATGATTTCATTACCACTGGAACGCTTAAAAAGAAATTTGGCATCGATCTTAAAACAACACGCCAGATTTTTTTATCGCGAAAAAAATATTCCCATGTGAATATTAACGGGGTTCATATTCATATCGGATCGCAGATCACATCCGGAAAACCATTTGTCGGCGCAATCAAGAAAACGATTGAGTTTATTAATGAATTAAGACGGGACGGCATGCAGATAGAATATCTTGATATTGGCGGCGGATTAGGTATTATCTACAAAGATGAAAAACCGCAAACAGCTCAGCAGTACGCCGACGCAGTTTTGCCTTTACTCAAAGGTTCCGGCCTAAAAATTATCATGGAACCGGGACGTTTTATTGTCGGCAATGCGGGCATCTTTATCACAAAAGTGCTCTATCTCAAAGACAATGGTTTTAAAAAATTTCTTGTCGTAGACGGCGGGATGAATGATTTAATTAGGCCGTCATTGTATGACGCGTATCATGAAATTGTGCCGGTCAAACAAACAAAAGCCAAGAAGGTTAAAGTGGATGTGGTTGGTCCTATTTGTGAAAGCGGTGATTTTTTTGCCCATGACCGCATGATTGCGCAGTTAAATGAAAATGATTTGCTGGCGGTGATGAGCGCCGGGGCCTATGGTTATGTGATGGCCAGTAATTATAATGTGCGAGGCCGCGCGCCGGAAGTGATGGTTAAAGGCCGGCAATTTGAGGTTGTGACCAGGCGTGAACTTTTTGAAGATTTGATTCGTGGGGAGAAGATCGCTAGCTTTCTTACTAAAGGATAGCGCTCTCGGATAGCACGGATGATGACGGATATCACGAATATCCGTGTCATTCGCATCAAATTTGTTAATAACGATTCGTGACATTCGACTATGCGTAAAGTACCATTCATAAAAATGGCCGGTGCGGGCAATGACTTTGTGGTTCTGGAAAATGATCCTAGTCTGGATTATTTTGCTTTGGCTCCCAAGATTTGCGCCCGTCAGAACGGTGTCGGCGCTGATGGTATTTTAGTGTTTGATAAATCCGTTAGTACGGATTTTAAAATGCGTATCATCAATGCCGACGGTTCTGAAGCGGAAATGTGCGGCAATGGCGCTCGATGCATGGCAGCCTATATCGTGGCAAAATCTCTACCTAAAAAGAAATTGTTCGGTATGGAAACATTGGCCGGGACGATTTTGGCTGAAGCCGAAGGTGAAATTGCCAAAGTGCGTTTGAGCGACCCCAAAGATTACCGCCCTGGTATTCCTCTGACGATCGCGGGAAACAAAATACAAGTCGACTATATCGATACCGGCGTGCCTCATGTCGTTATTTTTGTTGAGAAATTGCGCGAAATTGATGTGAATAGTTTGGGTGCTCTCATTCGTAATCACGGCCAATTTAAACCCCGGGGAACAAACGTGAATTTTGTTGAACTCGTCAGGGAAGGTCATGTGGAAGTTCGTACGTTTGAACGAGGTGTCGAAGGGGAAACGCTGGCCTGCGGAACGGGGAGTGTCGCTTCAGCGATTATTTCTTTTTTACATTCTAATCCTAAAATCAAAGAGCGTGTTGATGCGTCGATGAAGGTGCTTACAAAAAGTACGGAACTCTTGGAAGTTTCGTTTGATTTGTTAGAAGGAAATAAAATCACCAATGTTTGGTTAAAAGGTTCGGCGCGGTTTATTGCCGCCGGCGAGTATTATTTGAATTGATAGGTGATGGTTGCTAGGAGATAGTAGATAGTAGATGGAAACCATCAACTATCTACTAGCAACCATCTCCTATCAGCAATCCAATTAGGAGGCATGCATGTTCAAGGGTTCCATTGTCGCGATCGTAACACCATTTAAAGGGGATGCGGTTGACGAAGCAAAATTAAAAGAGTTGATTGAATGGCAGATCAAAAATGGCACCAATGGGATTGTTCCTTGCGGAACGACTGGTGAATCGCCCACTCTTTCTGAAAAAGAACATGAGCACGTCATTGAGGTAACGGTCAATACTGTGGCCAAGCGAGTTCCCGTCATCGCGGGCACTGGTTCCAATTCAACCGCAGAAGCGGTTCATATGACCAAATATGCGGCTAAGATTGGTGCGGATGCCTGTTTAGTTGTTACTCCTTACTATAATAAGCCGACCAATCGGGGGCTTTATTTGCATTTTAAAGCGGTCGCTGACAGCGTTAAAAT
>JAHFGF010000014.1 GCA_023247595.1 Candidatus Omnitrophota bacterium | reverse complement strand
GCGATCCAATGGCTCTTGCCCAAGAACGCGCCGAGATCTTAAAGAAACGCGCCGAGAAACATCCCAATTTAAAAACACACCCTTGCGCCGGCAGCTTTTTTAGAAATGTGGAACCAACATCCAAAGCCGGACATCGTCAAGCCGCCGGATGGTTTTTGGAAGAAGCAGGCGGAAAGAATCTCCGCGTCGGCGGCGCGCAAATCTTTGACAAACACGCCAACATCATCGTCAAAGGCCCCAACTGCAAAGCCCAGGACGTCTATGACATTTCCAGAAAAATGATTGGAATCGTGAAGGAAAAATTTGGATTTGAACTGAAACGCGAAGTGCGGTTTGTAGGAAAATTTAAGACTGCAGATAACTATAATGAACAAGGATTTTGGTAAAAAATTCGCAACCGTTTGACCTATCTTTCATGAACTCTAATATAGAGCTCCCATAATTTCCTCGATAAATATCCACTTTTCTTTTTCCCTCATAAAAACAAAAATACCAGTTCCTCCACACAACCCTCCACACACATGCCCGTATTCCAAATAAGCCATGTCCTTCTTCTCATTAAAAGCAACCCGTGAAAGTTGATACACGCCTCTCCCAAAACCTTTACTAAAAACATCATCCGACACTACTTTTTCTTTATACATTCCATCTTCATCAATCGCTGCCCATGCATAACGGAAATCTTTATCCACCAAATCAATTCTTACTTCTGTTGGAATGCTTTTCTTAATCATCTATTCCTACGCATCACCCTGACAGATTGGATTTACATTCCTTCGATAAATTTGAGGCTTCCCACCGTTATAATTCTTAAAAAATTTTTCGACAGTAACCGCGTAGATCGCATATTCTTCATTCGTCAATTCTTGATACGTTTGATCCAAAAAAGGCTGTTCCTTACAAAACCGCAAAATCTCCTTCTGCGCGCCATCCCACCTTCTTTCTACCTTTGGATTTGGCTTATCGTAGATAACGAACTTATAAAATGGATGCCGCAGATTTACAACAAAACATAACACGACACCTATCAATATCGATAGTAAAACATAAATTCTCATCCATTAGCCCCCAATTTGATACTCATATTCAAACGACATTTTAGGAAATCCAGAAACTGGCAGTCTGAAGGTGTTTCCACCTACCGTTATCTATAGTGAAGATGTCACTTTGCCCAAAAGGACAACGTCGACTACGTGAACCGCGACTTTTAACAAAAGCTTGAGTATGGTCTTTGTTGAAAGCCACTCTTGAAAAGCTAAACTGCCCCACAATGTCTCCACTAAATGTACGATTCGAGTTAAAGTTTTTTACTTCCTCTGAAGTATTCACATTCACGGGCACTTCTGTTGGGATATCTTTTTCAAGAAAATATTTCTGGGAATCCCCCTTACATATTGAATATATCTTCTTATCAACATTCATTGATTTAAGATTCTGAGATTTTACGAGCTCTTCAACCAAGGCAGCATAAATAGCATATTCTTCGTCACTAATAACAGAATAGGAAGCGTTCTCATCAGGCGCTTTCTGACAGTACTCGGCGACATTTTGATCAAATGGATCCTGCGGTACATTTTGGATGCGAGAAATTTTTGATTCCATCACCAAAGCAGATGACGAACTGGCAAGGAAACACACCAACACGATTGTAAAGACAGGAAGAACTGGTAAACGCTTCATGCTTAACCTCCTATTTGAAACATCTCGACTTTATTGAGAATTTTATTTTGCGAGGCAAGCTGCGAACGTTCCTGGGAATAACGGTCGCTGCGCACCTTCCAAGTCGATCCAATGATGTCACGCAGTTCATCGTCCGATGCGCCGGCGCGTAGGGGTTTGCGTAAATCGGTCGCTTGTGTCGCAAAAAGACACGTGTACATCTTTCCATCCGCCGATAAACGCAGGCGGCTGCAATTGCCGCAGAACGGTTCGGAGACTGAGGAAATAAATCCGATCTCACCCTGGCCGTCGGAAAATCCATAACGCGAGGCCACTTCACTATCGTAATTTGATCTTAAAGCTTTAAGCGGAAATTCTTTTTCAACCATCCCCACAATCTCGGCCGAAGGCACCACGTGCGTGTGGTCCCAATGGTTTTGGTTGCCCACATCCATGTATTCGATAAAACGAATAACATGCGGTGTTCCACGGAAATACCGTACTAAATCAAGCAGCGTATGGTCATTGACGCCTTTGTGCACGACGGCATTAATTTTAATCGAACGAAAACCGGCTAATTCAGCCGCCTTAATTCCTTCAAGGATTTGAGTGACACTTCCCCGTTCCCCATTCATTTGTCTCGAAATATTTTCATCCAAGGTATCAACGCTCACGGTCAGCCGTTTGAGTCCAGCATCAAACAACGGCTTTGCCTGCCGCTCTAATAGCGAGCCGTTCGTGGTGAGAGCAAGATCTTCGATGACGCTGATTGTCTTTAACCGACTAATCAAGCTGGAAAGATCCGGGCGCAGCAACGGCTCCCCGCCGGTGATGCGCACTTTAACAACACCAAGCTTGGTAAAAATCTTGGTCAAACGCACGATCTCATCGAACGTCAGCCATTCTTCTTGATCCAAAAACTGATAGGTATGATTAAATTTCTCGGAAGGCATGCAGTAGGTGCAGCGAAAATTGCAGCGGTCAATGACGGAAATACGCAAATCGCGCAATGGGCGATTTAAAGCATCAATCGCGGAGACGGGTTTGAAACCCGCCCCTACATATTTTTCATTATCATTCATGGACTTATTCCATTGAAAAAGATCTAACCTTTACAGTTCATTAAATAGTATTCCGCCCCTGGCGCACGCCAACCCTTTGATTGCGATGACTTTCTCAAGACAGACAAAATTACCGGAAAAACGTCGCCAAATACTTGCGACATTTTGTCTTTTTCTTTCTCTAAATTCACTGTCAAATGGATCTCCGCATTGCTTACTGCTTCAGCCCAATTATGTTCAATCAATTTTTGGAAAACATCTTCGTAACTAACCTGAGCCTGGATCAAAATATTCCATACCATTCTACGCTCATCGGCAGAAAGATTAGGGAGATCCTTCTCCCATAAATCATGAATATCCTTTTTTAGAATCACTTCGTTCTCAAAAACTTCTTCAATGACACCTTTATTAATTAATTGAGGTAAAAGTAATTCACCATTAATTTTTATCTGAGCAAATTTTTCTTTTGCGATACGCTTAAATCCTATCTGGTAAAAATCACAATTCCCTATCAAACCGCCGGGATAATAAGAATATCCACCAAAACCATCTTCATAATAACTTAAATCAAAGCTATCCGTTAAAGCCGCATACTTATAAGAGACTTTCTTGTCATCAAAATTCAATCCCACTTCTTGAAGTTTTTCAGGATAACGGCCGTTAATCATTTTATATTTGTCCAATTTAGCAATAATATCTGCTCTTTCCTTTTCCCCATTATCCATTCTTTCCAGATAAGCCATTGCGTTGTGGGGGAGTTTCTTTCTTTGCGTTAAGAAAACAGCGCCGGAAATAAGCGCTGCACTTATTAAGACACACATCACTAACTTTATTATCTGATCATTTCGATTCATATGGAAAAATTTTTTACCTAGAATGTGGAATTTGGAGGGGGGGGATTAACTTAAACAGCTTTTACTCTGTGGATATCGTTTTAACCTTCTCCAAAGCCCCCTTCATCGTGTGCCAACACAAGATGGCACATTTGACGCGCGCCGGATATTGCCAAATGCCGGAAAAGACGGCGAGCTTATCAAGGGTATTAGGTTCCCGGTCGGGTTTCAATTCTCCAATGACCAGTTTGTGAAATTGTTCAAAAAGGTTTTTAGCATTTTCAACGGATTTCCCTTTAATAGAGGCCGTCATCATCGAAGCGGACGCTTTGGAGATGGCGCAGCCGGAACCGTCGAAGGACACATCGTCGATGATGCCCTGGTCGCTAACGGTCAGATAAATATTCAGATGATCCCCGCACAGCGGATTATAACCTTCCGCCCAATGCGACGGAGTTTCAATCTTGCGAAAATTACGCGGATTGCGGTTATGTTCAAGGATCGTTTGCTGGTAAAGTTCTTGTCGAAAATCTTGGGGCATATTAACCTTTATTCAGACACAAGACACTAGACACAGGACACAAAAAAACAGTACTCTTGTGCCTTGTGTCTAGTGCCATGTGTCTTAATTACTTAAATATCTCCCTCGCCTTATTCACCGCATTAACTAAGGCGTCGAGTTCTTCTTTTGTATTATAAAACGCGAGTGACGCGCGCGCGGTTGCTGGAATGTTAAAACGCTTCATCACCGGCTGAGTGCAATGATGCCCGGTGCGGATAGCAACACCCTCAGAGTCGACAATGGTACCTAAATCATGCGGATGGATTTCAGGAAGCACAAAGGACAATATGGATGTTTTCTGCGCGGCTGTTCCAATCAATCGCAAACCTGGAATGCGTAATAAGGCCTGCGTGCCGTAATCCAATAATTCTTTTTTATGCCGGGCCATGTCATCCAAACCTATGGACTTCACATAATCAATCGCAGCTCCCAAACCAATGGCCCCCGCGATATTCGGCGTCCCTGCTTCAAATTTATAAGGAAGGACATTGTACGTCGTCTTTTCAAAAGTGACGCTTGCGATCATGTCTCCTCCGCCTTGATACGGCGGCATGCGTTCCAAAAGCGCGCGTTTGCCATAAAGCACGCCAATACCCGTCGGACCAAAAAGCTTGTGTCCCGAAAAGGCAAAAAAGTCACAATCCAATTTCTGCGCGTCAATTATCAAATGGCTGACCGCTTGGGCTCCATCGATAAAAACCACAGCACCCTTACTCTTTGCCAGCGCAATCAATTTATCAACCGGATTAACCGTTCCTAAAGAATTAGAAACATAAACCAAAGAAACCAATTTGGTCCGGCTAGTTAAAAGCTTTTCATATTCTTCTAAAACAATTTCCCCGTGATCATTAATCGGAACAACCTTGAGCACACAGCCGTTTTGTTCACAAAGCATCTGCCAAGGAACAATATTCGAATGATGCTCCATGGCGGATATGACAATTTCATCGCCTGATTTTAAAAACGCCCGGCCGTAACTTTGGGCGACGAGGTTAATCGACTCTGTTGTGCCTCGGGTAAAAATGATCTCGGCATCTTCTTTGGCATTAATGAAGCGGCAAATTTTGGAGCGGGCCTGCTCGTATTCTTCGGTTGCCATTTCACTTAGATAATGAACACCCCGATGAACATTGGCAACGCCGGTTGTGTAATGACGGTTTGTGGCATCGATAACAGCCTGAGGTTTAAACGTTGTCGCGGCATTGTCTAGGTAGGCAAGTTTTTTTCCGCGGATGGTGACGGCCAGATTGGGAAAATCCCGTCGAATTTTATGGATATCATAGGACATAACCCGCGTTTCCATTTTAAGCGAGCATCGCGATCTTCTTTGACAAAAGACGGCTTAATTTTTGACGCACGTTCTGATCTCTTAACTTATCTAAGATATCGTCTACAAATCCACGGGAAAGCATTTTGACCGCGTCTTCCTTGCTGATGCAGCGGGTTTGAAAATAGAAAATTTCATCCTCATTAAGTTGGCCGATGGTTGCCCCGTGCGTGCATTTCACGTCGTCCGCAAAAATTTCCAGCTGAGGTTTTGTGTCAACGCGGCTTTCTTTGCCCAGCAGAAGATGTTTATTCAACTGATAGGAATTTGTTTTCTGCGCAATAGGCTGAACGAAAATCTTTCCGTTAAAAACAGCGTGCGATTGATCATTGAGAATACCTTTATACAGCTGATGGCTTGTGCAATTGGGCTGGCGATGATCAATCAGCGTATGATTATCAACTTCCTGGTTTGTCCCAAGGACATAAAGACCGTCGAGAATAGAATCCGTTCCCTCTCCGTTGGACGCCACACTGATATTGTTGCGCGCCATGCGAGAACCAATCGCCAGAGAAAAAGCCTCCAACTGGCTGTTGGCATCCTGAGAAACCCGGACAGCGCCGATGTGCACCGCTTTGGCCCCGTCGGCCTGCGCCTTGTAATAATTTAAAATTGTATTTTCACCCACATGGATATCTGTAACCGGGTTGACAAAATAAGCCTCGTCTTTTAATCCCACAAAAGTTTCCAGAACAGATGCCTGGGCAGATTTACCTGTTACGATAACCGACCTTGAAAAGACAGCCAAATTGGGCGATGAAGGATTGACCACATGCAGAACATGAATAACCTTGGTCACGATTGCTTTGTCGTCAAGACGGATATAAGCCCCGTCCTTAAAAAGCGAAGTATTCGAAGACACAAAAGGTTCAGGATCATTAACAGATGTTTTCTTAAACAGATCCTTAATCTCATCCGTACGCTTATCTAAAACCGCAGATAACGGAGCCACACTGACGCCGTTGGGAAGATTTTTTAAATTCGAAAACTGTGCCGAAAAGACTCCGTTGATAAAAACAATATTGATATCCGCCTGGTCCTGGTATTCCTCAATTCGTTTAGCATCACTGGAAACAGCCTCGGGGATGACGCCTTGAACCAGGGACGAAAGCCCGGACAAATTAAAATATTTCCATTCTTCATGCCGCGTGGTTGGAATTCCGATTTCAGCAAAACGTTCCCAGCTGTTTTTCCGGATTTGCGCCAGCCACGGCAAAGAGGAATCAATCCTCTTTTGACTTTCATCTTTAAGATTATCCAGCATCACATTTTTCGACGGCACCTGTGCGGTCATGGTCATTCCTTCTGTACTCATAGGCAATCCTTTTTCAGATATTATTTGATCAACCAGTCATAACCCTTGTCTTCAACTTTCAGGGCTAACTCTTTACCTTCTGTCTTTATAATCCGGCCGTCATAAAGCACGTGAACAACATCGGGCTGAATATAATTCAACAGCCTCTGATAATGGGTGATCAAAATAACCGCGTTGTCTTTCTTTTTTAATTTATTAACGCCTTCGGCAACAATTTTCATGGAATCGATATCCAAACCGGAATCGGTTTCATCCAAAACAGCTAAACGGGGATTTAAAACCGCCATCTGCAGGATTTCATTGCGCTTCTTTTCTCCGCCGGAGAAATCCACATTGACCGGACGGTCGATAAACTTTTCATCCATTTCCAAAAGCTTCATTTTGAAGCGGACATATTTATCAAAATCAATAGGGTCCATTTCCTCGGCGCCTTGGTGGCGGCAAACCGCATTAAAGGCGGCGCGCAAAAATACGGACGTCGGCACACCGGGAATTTCAACCGGATATTGAAACGCCAGAAAAACGCCTTCGCGGGCGCGTTCTTCCGCTTCTAATTCCAGCAAATTGATTTTTTTGAAATTCACTTCGTAATTGATTGTGCCTTCGGTCACTTCATATTCCGGATGACCGGCAATGACTTTCGACAGCGTGCTTTTGCCTGAACCATTAGGCCCCATGATGGCATGTACTTCGCCGGCGTTGATCTTTAAGTTGATGCCTTTTAAGATCGGCGTTTCTTTAATTTTTGCGTGTAAATTTTTGATTTCTAACATGCAAATCTCCTCAATAATATTAATCCTGTAGGGGCGGGTTTGAAACCCGCCCCTACAACTAACCCACACTACCTTCTAATTTCATTTCCAAAAGCTTAACCGCCTCGACAGAAAACTCCAGCGGCAATTCTTTAAACACGTCTTTGCAAAAACCATTGATCAAAAGAGAAATCGATTCCTCCAGATCAAGTCCGCGTGATTTTAAATAAAACAACTGCTCAGCATTAATCTTCGAAGTCGACGCTTCATGCTCAAGCATAGCCGTATTATTTTTGACTTCAATATAGGGAAACGTATTGGCGCTGCAGTTATTGCCCACCAACATGGAATCGCACTGCGAAAAATTCCTGGCTCCGTCGGCCGAAGGCAGAATCTTGACCTGGCCGCGATAATTATTATTGGAATAATCCGTCGAAATCCCTTTGGAAACGATAGTGCTTTTGGTGCGCTTTCCGATATGAATCATTTTGGTTCCGGTATCGGCCTGCATACGATTGTTGGTCAGAGCCACGGAATAAAACTTTCCAACCGAATCATCGCCCTGCAGAATGACGCTCGGATATTTCCAAGTGATGGCCGAACCAGCTTCTACCTGGGTCCAAGAAATTTTGGAACGCTTGCCGATGCATTTGCCACGCTTGGTTACAAAATTATAAATCCCGCCTTTGCCTTCTTTATCGCCGGAATACCAGTTCTGGACTGTTGAATATTTGATTTCGGCATCATCCAAAGCTATCAATTCAACAACAGCGGCATGCAGCTGGTTGGTATCGCGCATGGGGGCTGTACAGCCTTCCAAATAGCTGACATAACTTCCTTCTTCAGCGACGATCAGTGTGCGTTCAAACTGTCCGGTATCGGCGGCATTGATACGAAAATACGTGGAAAGCTCAAGCGGACAATGAACGCCTTTCGGAATATAACAAAATGACCCATCGCTAAAAACCGCCGCGTTTAAAGCCGCAAAAAAATTATCTCCATAGGGAACAACGCTCCCTAAATATTTTTTGATCAAATCCGGATGCTTGTGCATGGCTTCGGAAATCGAACAGAAAATAACGCCGTGCTTTTCCAATTCCTTCTGGTGCGTGGTTCCAACCGAAACGCTGTCAAAGACAGCATCCACGGCGACACCGGTTAAACGTTTTTGTTCCGTCAAAGGAATGCCAAGCCTGTCAAAAGTCTTTATCAATTCCTCGTCGACTTCTTCCAAATTTTTCGGATTGTCTTTTTTTTGTTTCGGAGCGGAATAATAACTGATGTCCTGATAATCAATGGGCCCGTAGGTAAAATTCGGCCATTTGGGCTCAACCATCGTTTTCCAATGACGGTACGCCTTGAGCCGCCATTCCAGCATAAAATCCGGTTCTTTTTTCTTTTGCCAGATCATACGGACGACGTCTTCATTGAGACCTTTGGGAATGGTATCAACCGCAATATCGGTATAAAAGCCGTATTTATAATCTTTGCCGGCTAATTTATTTTCACCCAGCATGGCTTTTTGTTCATTGATCTTATCCATCATTACCTCCACACAACCTGCTAATTATTGAAAATCTTTTAGATAGAAATACATTTATTTAAAACAAATTCTCCGTCAAACCTTCGCGTCTTCTTTGGCAATTGGTTTTGTCCGGATCATCTTCTCACCTTGATTCTTTGATTTAATCAAATCCAGCACGCTCATTCTTGAAAACAACTCCGCAATCTTTTCGTTTAAATTCAGCATGGGTGAAATCACATTGCAGCTGGCTGTCATGTCGCAATGCGAATAATTGCCGTGAAAACAATTCACGATCTGAATGGGGCCCTCAATCATGGATGTCAAATCATACAGGGTGACTTTGGATAAATCTTTGAGGATCTGATAGCCGCCATGCGCGCCCTGTTCCGCGCGTAGAACACCTTTTTGCGCCATAATCTGAAGCACGCGCGAAGTCGGGTCAAATGGAGTGCGGTAGATATCGCAAATTTCCTTGGCTGAAGTCAATTGCCCCGGCGATTTGGCGCTCATATGGCGCAACGATACCAAGGCGTATTCCAATTTGCGGTTTATTTTAAACATATCAATCCTTTAGCGCGACGTTGAGTTTGTTAATCTTCGCCGCCACAATAAAATCATTCTCGCTTAAACCGTTAATCGCGTGTGTTAAAAGATCGATCCGTAAGCGACGGTAACCCGTCAAATGCAAATCCGGATGATGATCTTCGCTCTCGGCAATGGCGGCAATCTTATTGATAAATTCGACCGCAGCCATAAAGTTCTTTGTCACATAATCCTGATAAATTCCCCGGGAATCTTCCGTCAAAACCCAGCCCGGAACTTCCTTCATCAACGAACTGGCCTGATTTCTGTCAAAAGGCTTAACTTTACCTTCGCACGACGAGCATTTTTTCTGGGATAATTCTGTCATAACGATTATTGCGCCAATTCGACAACCATATCAGGATTAAATTCATCCCGCAAAATACCTTCAATCGCTTTTAACGTACCCATGGCCGAACTAGGACAGGACCCGCACGCGCCCTGATAATTAATGGACAGCGTGTTTCCTTCAAGCGAAACAACCTGCAGGTCTCCGCCGTCCATCTGCAAGGCTGGTCGAATGGTGCGGTCCAATATTTCCTCAATCTTGGCAATTTCCGGAGTTGCCGGGGCCGCTTTCACAGACTGTTTGGCTTCCACTTCAAAATCAGGATTGTGATTTTCAATGTTATTCAGAATGACCGATTTAATTTGGTCCTCAATAGTATCCCAATCGATATTCCCGTCCTGGGTAACCGTAATATAGTTGTCAAAAAAATACACTTCGGTGATGCTCGGGATCGAAAACAATAAAGCGGCCAGCGTGTTGGTTCCGCAATCGGAAACCGATTTATATGTGACATTTCCCTGTAACTTAACCGGAACGCTTAAAACAAACTTAAGCGCGTTAGGGTTGGGCGTGCTTTGGATTAACATTTTGACTTCCATGACTATCTCCTTCTAAAAATCGTCTGACAATGATACTCCAGCGAGGATGTTCATAATAGCGAAAAGCCATTGGAGTGTCAATATATACTTCGGAATTAGGCTTATTTGAACACCCTTTTCTAGGCTTCTTTTAAGACATAATTCCTTACAATATATTCAGATATAGACCAAGCGCAGGTAAAAGCAGGAGAAACCGCGTTTAGAACATGCACACTTTGCCCATCGCCTTCGATGATGAAATCCTGCACTAAACTGAGTGATTTTTTGTCCAACAACTGCGCCCGGATACCCGGCTTGGTGAATTCGGTAAAACCGCTGGGGTCAATGGACTCAACCATGTTCTGGGCTAGTTTAATAAAATGGGACCGAATATATTTCTGCATTTCATCAAAGGCTAATCTTCGAAATCCAAACGCGTTAGTTAGAAACAATTTGGACTCATAAAACATGACCTCACCCATTTCACCTAAATTAAAATTGGAATTCAGATGATAGTTTTCCCGCCAGAATGCCGGGATAGCGGTCGGGCCGATCTTAATATCGCCATGGACCGTTTTGGTAAAGTGCACGCCTAAAAAAGGATTTTTTAAATTCGGAACGGGATAAATATTAATTTTGACATCCGTCTTATTTTTAGTGTATTTCAAATACAAACCTTTAAATGGAATCATGGTGTATTTCTGACCGAAGCCAAAATCCTGGGCCACCTTATCGGCATAAAGTCCGGCGCAATTGATAATTTTACCCGCTTCAAACTCACCCCGGTCGGTCAAGACAGTTTGACCAGAATGGCCTAAATATTTGGTCGAAAACGCAAACGTCGTACCGGAATTTTCTAAGTCATGACGGATAGCAGCGCAGACTTCCTTGGGGTCAACACTCGCTGTTTGCGGCGAATACAACGCTTTCTTAAACGTGCGCACATTAGGCTCAATCTCGCGGGCCTTTGCTTCGTCGATTAACTCAACCTTCGAGCCATTTTTATTGCCGCGCCGCTCCAATTCATACAATTTTTCCAGCTCATCCTGATTTTGCGCCACAACCAATTTTCCGCATTCATTGATCAACAAACCCTTGCGGCGGCAATACTCCTTCATAGCCTTACTGCCGTCGACGGTAAACCTTGCCTTTAAACTGTCGGCTGTATAATAAAATCCCGCGTGGAGAACCCCGCTGTTGCGGCCTGAGGCATGCTCGGCTTCATAAGGCTCCTTATCAAGAATAACGATAGATGCTTTTTGATTTAATTTCTGAATTGTCGAAGCAATGGTCAGACCCATGATGCCTGAACCAATGATCACGTAATCATATTTTTGTATGGGCATGCACAAATCTCCTTTAAAAACTTAACTCATTCTATATTCACGCCATTTTTTTGCAACGTAAAAAGCGTGTCTTAAGCTTGTCATGCCAATTGATTTTCACAAAACCCCCGTCTATAATAGTGCACACTAAAAACTCAACAGGAGGTTTTCATATGAACAATAGTCTTTATCGAAGCATCTGTTTAATGGTCCTGATTTTGGGGTCAATCTTCATCGGCTCAACGGTTAAATCAATTGCGCAGGACGCGCCTACCTACAGCTTTCCGGGCGTCGCCCCTTTTAATACGCCTTCGGGACGTTTCGGATTATTTGAAGCGGGAACGGGGAGAATCTACCTTTACGATGACAACCTAACCAACTGCGTGTTTGTTGGCCAATTAAAAAAGCTCGGCGAACCCATTGAAAAAATTAAATGAACAAAAATAAAAATCATCACAACGAACCATTCACACTCGAGCTGGAACCCGGACGATACGCCTGGTGCGCCTGCGGGGCATCAGGCAAACAGCCTTTTTGCGACGGCTCGCACGGCCCCACGGGAATGAGGCCTTATTTTTTTGAAGTCACAGAAAAGAAAACCGTTTCACTCTGCGGCTGCAAAGTAACCGGCACAAAACCTTTTTGTGATGGCACACACAAAAAATATTCCCAATAAAAACCTTTCCCGCCCAAGAGGCAGCAACAAGTGAAGCATATACGCAACATCCTTGCCCTCGTCTGTTTGTCACTCATTTCCTTTTGGCCGTGCTTCAAGGCGGATTTTGTCCATTGGGATGATGACCTGCATCTTTTCCAGAATCCAACCGTCACAACCCATTCTCTGCACAATTTGGGAACTATTTTTACGTCCGTTGTCAATAAAACCTATATCGCGCTAACCATTTTGACATTTAACATCGAGCATTATTTCTTTGGCTTGAATCCTTTCGTCTATCATGTTGATAATTTTATTCTGCACAGCCTTATTTGCTTTGTAATCTATGCGCTCTTGATCCGCATGGGATTAAATTGCTCGACGGCATTTCTATCAACTCTGATTTTCGCCATCCATCCCATGCATGTGGAATCTGTTGCCTGGGTGACGCAACGCAAAGACGTTCTTTATTCATTTTTTTATATTCTTTCCATTTTCTATTACTGGAAATATCTTACGCAGCATCAGCGGTCATCTTATGTAATCAGCTTGGTATTGGGGTCTTTAAGTATTTTGGCAAAACCCATGGCTTTAAGCCTGCCCTTCACTTTGCTCATTTTTGACTGGTATTACCAAGGCCGCATCAACAAACAATCCATCATGAACAAACTCCCCTTCGTATTGGTCATCGTGCCGATGGCGTGGGTCACCTACGCGCTCAATTCCCGCGCCATTGCAATCAACATTCCTGAATCGTTCCTGATCTGGTCGTGGAGCGCGACGTTCTACATCAAAAAATTTTTTACGCCCTTTGTCCTGTTACCGCTGTATCAATTGCCGCAGCCGGTAAGCATTTTTAATCCATCTTATGCCTCCAGCATCCTACTCTTGATTGCAACGCCATTAGCGGTATTTTATTATCGAAAAGACCGGCTGTTAATTTTCGCCAGTTTATTTTATATCTTATCCACATTTTTTCTCTGGCGTTACGACAACACGGTTGACGTGACCATCGTTGGAGACAGGTTTATGTATCTGCCGAGCCTCGGATTATGCGTATGGTTAGGCAGTTGTTTGTCTGAACAAATCAGCGGACACAAATCGAAATGGCTGTTAGCATCCTGTGTTTTATTTTTAATCCTGTCAATTCTGACCTATCGCCAATGCCTCGTCTGGAAAAACGATATTTCTCTATGGCAACATGAATTGCGTTACGAACAAAAATCCGCCTTGGCCTATAACAGTTATGGAGTCGCGTTAAGCGCCCGGCAAAACACTGACGCTGCTCTTGAAAATTTGGGCAAGGCTATTGCCATTAATCCCAAATATACCCTGGCCTATTATAACCGCGGGCATATTTTGGCTAAGCTCAATAAAACCGACCAAGCCTTAAATGATTTCACAACTTCACTTTCCTTAAACCCAAAACATTTCAATTCCTATCTGGAACGGGGAACTATTTACAGCCGGCAAAACAAATATGCCGAGGCGTTAGATAATTTTAACAACGCGCAAAAGCTCGAACCTCAAAACGCAGGCGTTTATAATAACCGCGGGATTGTTTATAAAAAGTTGGGAGAATTTAAAAACGCGCTGGAAGATTACAATCAGGCGCTGCGACTTAATCCGATGTTGGCTTCCGCATGGGTCAACCGCGCCAAGGTTTGGGAGGAATTAAAAGATTTCTCAAAAGCGCTTGAAGACTTACGGCAGGCTCAAAAACTGGGCATATCGGTTGATTCAACTTATCTTAACAAACTGGAATTACTGGCCGGTACGAAAAATTAATGAATAGGCGTTATCCAATCATTTTGTAAATAGCGCACATGTTTCTTTTGAAAAAAATTAAGATTAAAAAGACCAATGGAACTACCATCGCTCCATAGACCATCATGGAATATCTCAATTGAAGCGCCAACATCAGAGGTTCCGCGGGCAATGACTTTCAGCCTAACACGTTTAGTCAAACATGACATAAAACAATTAATCGCTTCATTCTCATCTGAAAGATGTTCATGCCAAATATGACCAAATACTGTGTACTCGCCACTTGAATCTTTATCAAGAATTTCTACCCCAAATCCATTTTCACTATATGCGACCACCCTTAAAGAACGTTCTTTTTCCTCATAGTTGATATTTGGGTATTTAGAGAGTCTATCTTTTACTTTTTCAATAACTCCGCTAGCTGGAAGATTTAAATTTTTCTTTTGCAAGCGATCACGTTTCATAATTATCGTAAGATCTTTCTTTAAATACGGCTCTGATCTTTTTAAATCCGACCTTATCCAAAAAACTTCTCACCAACCGCCCAGTTTTCATGGGAGACTTCGTCGATAACTAGATAGGTATGTTCCGGCGGTTTGTTGGCCACTTTTAAAAGTGTTTGTGAAAATTCTTTGGCGATTTGATCTTTTTGTTTCTTGGTGAGCTTTCCAACGACTTTAAGATTAATAAACGGCATACGCGCCTCCTGATTTAATTATTCAATCGAATAATTATTATTAATTCTTATTTAACATAAAAATACCGACAAACGCGAACAGATTGGTCCGCCAATAAATTTCTTTTTCCTGATTGAGTGATCTTTCTTTTAAAATCGAAATGCCTTTTTCCTGACAGAAATGACGAAAATCTTTAAGGCTTAAAAATCTGATGTTGGGCGTGTTGTACCATTTGTACGGAAGCGATTTGGTCACCGGCACTTTCCCCATAAAGAACACCTGAAACCTCGCCGAGATATTACAAAAATTCGGAATACCGACAATGACCTTTTTTCCCACACGGCAAGCTTCCAAAATCACACGTTCCGGATTGCGGACTTCCTGCAGACTTTCATTGAGGATGACATAATCAAACCGCTTGTCGGAATAATCATCAAGCCCGGTGTCAATATTACCTTGCGAAACCGTAACTCCGCGTTCCATGCATTTAAAAATAGCGCCTTCGTCAATTTCAATGCCGGTGACGCGGCAATTCTTGCGCGTTTTCAATTGATGCAGCAGCTCGCCGTCCCCGCAGCCAAGGTCCAGCACCCGCGCTGAAGAGTCGATGAGATCGACGATGATTTTGTGATCAGGCCGTAATAAGGCGCTCTGGTTATCGGTCATAACGATATTTCCTTGGCAACGTTATCAAGAAAATGCCGGACAAGTTTTGACTGGCTTTCAATTTCAACTAAGAAAGAATCGTGGCCGTAATCGGTATCGATTTCGACAAAGGAAACTTCCACATCATTCGCTTTGAGCGCGCGCACCATTTCCTTAGACTGATACGACGGATAAAGCCAGTCGGACGTAAAGGTGACGATGAGCATCTTCGCCTGTATTCCTTTTAAAACAGCCGTCAAATCGCCTTCTTCAGAAAGATCAAAATAATCCAGCGCTTTGGAAAGATACAGATAACTATTGGCATCAAACCGCTGAACAAAACTGTCGCCGCGGTATTTTAAATAGTTCTCCACCTCGAAGTCATGGGAAAAATCATAACCGAGCTTTTCCTTGGCAATAAGCTTACGCCCGAATTTAGCCTCCATCGACTTTTCGCTCATATACGTGATGTGTCCGATCATCCGGGAAACCGCCATGCCTCGGGCCGGCAGGCCTTTGCCGTAATAATCACCGCCGTGCCAATGCGGGTCAGACATAATCGCCTGACGGGCCACTTCATGAAGGGCAATCTGCTGGGCGGTGTGACGGTAATTGGTCGCAATCAAAAGAACACAATTGACCGTTTCCGGAAAAAGCACAGCCCACTTTAAAGCCATAAGGCCGCCCATGGAGCCGCCGGTGCA
>JAHFGF010000139.1 GCA_023247595.1 Candidatus Omnitrophota bacterium | reverse complement strand
CAGCGCTAATGGTACCGGCAGTCAATTCATCGGAAACGCTACGCACTGCAACTACTCTACCGACATCCATTAACTCACCACCCGAAAAATATTTGCGCGGGATAACTTCTCCGGTTGAGGCGTCGACATCTTCCTTAATAAAGTTGTAAATACCCTTTTGGAGCGTTTCCAAATGCAACGCTTGGACTTTCTGCTTGATCTCTTTGTCGTCGGTCTCGACACCCGCGACTTTGTTCTTGTCGGTATAAATTTTTCCAAGCAGGCTTTCTTTAAGGGTTTTCTTGTACCACGCGGCCAAGATCGCGGAGTTATAGATCTGACGAACGCTGGCAAACTTTTCGCCCTCATTGACTTCCTTCTCGATCGATGGGAGCACAGTCGTCTTAAAAATTTGCGATGATATTTTCTGGGAGTCCGGTGATTGCGGCTGGTCTGAAATCGTTTTCATGGATTCATAATCATCCGCCATCATGACCTTTAAACGCTTCTCCCCGACCAAAACAACACCCTGGCTTTCCAACACTTCCGCTTTCTCAGGAATAATCCAGACCTTGTTAAACGTATCGACCGGAACATCGCTCGTGCCGAGTTGGTTCTGGAGTTCTGTTCTGACTTTACTCCAATACTCTTGCCCCAGTTGTTCGTCGGGATTGGTTAATGAAGCGGCGAGTTGTTTTAACGTGAGGTCTTGCTCAAGCATGGCCTTGCCCATGACCGTCTGCCCCAGAACATCGGGAATGATACGGTCTTTCTCAACAGGAGAAAGGTTGACCCAGACTTCGTCATCGGGAATGGCTAAGGCGGCAAAAAAATATTTAACAAGTTTTTCGGTTTCGGATTTTAATTCGTCGGGGGTGAAGGTATTTTGACCCTGGTCAACGATGAAGTCAAAAAGAAGCGGGTTTTCGGGATGAATTTTTAAACCCAACAAAATGGCAGGCTGAAAACCCGCGGTCAAGGATGCTGGCTGAGTTAGAGGAAATATCTGCGCGCCGGCTGGAGCGACAATCACTGAAGAGCTAAACACCAAAACCATTATTGCGCTGATTACTTTTCGAAACGGAATCGTTATATTCAACAATCGAATATAGAAACAAACATTCATAAGAACCTCTCCCCAAAAGGATGGTAACGAACAAGATTTTTTACAAACCAAGATTGCAATAAAAACGCTTATTAAGGAAGGATTTGCACTACAAATTTACACTACCGAATCACTAAATGCAAATATAAAATGCAGATAAACCTATTCTATGGTCATGATGCCCATGGAGTCGGTTTCGCCGGATTGCTCCGAAATGCGCCGTTCAGCGATGATAATTGTATCGCCGGAATGAACCAGGCCTAATCGTTTCAATTTTTTTCGAAGCTCCGATAACAAACTGGTCGATTTCTTATGCGTTTGAAACGGATAAAGCCCATACGAAAACATCAGAAAACGGCACACCTCAACCCGGTTGGTAAAAGACAAAATCCAGCAATGGGGCTTAAAACGGGAAATACGCCGGGCGGTACTGCCGCTGCTTGTGGGGGTAATAATATATTTGGCGTTTAATTTTTCCGCAGCTCCAACCGCATTTAAAGAAATAACATCCGGAACGCTGAGCCCTCCGGTTGTCATGCGGCTCCTAATTTCGTCACGGATTTCATGGGACAGCTGTCCTCTGGATGATAAATGTTCCGCCGATACCGCAATTTTAACCATCATCTCGACTGCTTCAAGGGGATAATCGCCGGCCGCAGTTTCTTCGGATAACATGACCGCGTCCGTTCCGTCGAGAATGGCGTTGGCCACATCATTAACCTCGGCGCGCGTGGGACGCACATTTTTGGTCATCGACCCCAGCATTTGGGTGGCCGTGATAATCGGTTTACCCAAAAGATTCGCCTTGTGTATCAGTTCTTTTTGGATGATTGGAACCTGCTCCGTTGGCATTTCAATACCCAAATCCCCGCGGGCAATCATAACGGCATCCGCGGCTTGAAGGATGCCGTCCATATTTTCCAAGGCCTCCCGGCGCTCAATTTTTGCCACCAGATTAATCGATTTCCCTTTTTTGCGCGCGAATTCCCTCACTCGGTTAATGTCGCTTGCTTTCTCAACAAATGAAAGGCCGAATGTATGGACATTATGGCGCAGAGCGAAATCAATGCATTCCAGATCTTTTTTCGTGACCGCGTTGACAAAAGTTTTAGCGCCAGGCAGGTTAATCCCTTTGTGGGTGGAAATCGGTCCGCCGATGATGATACGGCATAAAATCTCTGAACCTGAAACTTTAATGACCTTTAACTGGATAAACCCGTCGTTTAAAAAAATGATGCTGTCTTTAGAGACGCTTCGAGGCAAGTGTTTATATTGGACAGGAATTCGTTTTGCGGTTCCATTAATAGAACGAGTTGTCAATGTCACAGTGTCGCCATTTTTAAGCATGACCGGTCCGTCAGGAATTTTACCGATGCGCATTTTGACGCCCGGCAGGTCAATAAGAATTCCTACCACACGATCTAAACGCGCCCCCGCTTCCCTGATATGACGGATATCAGCGGCATGCTGGGCAAAATCTCCATGGGAAAAATTCAGACGCGCGACATTCATGCCTTTTTTAATCATCTTCTCAATCATATTCGGATGACGGCAGGAAGGCCCGATGGTGCAAACAATTTTAGTTTTGTGGGATGGCAATCTCATAATTTAATTTTTCTCGATGTGGTTTTTTTTAGAACGGTCGTATTCTAATGGAAATGCCTGCTCGACGCAACCTATTATCTTACTGATTATACATTATACATCTCTGTAAGGGAGGGTTTTAAACCTTCCCCTACGATCATGATCCAAGACAAACCATTAATAAAATTTCCATTTACCCCGCGGGCGTTCAAACATAGAATAAGCGCCATGAATAAAGCCATTCAAACACAATTTGATGTCATCATCCTGGGCGCGGGTGCTGCGGGACTGATGTGCGCCATTGAAGCGGGCAAACGAGGCCGCTCGGTGTGCGTTGTGGAACACAATGATGCCGTCGGCAAAAAGATCCGCATCTCCGGCGGAGGGCGCTGTAATTTTACTAATATGCATGCCGCTCCTAAAAATTACATTTCGCAAAATCCGCATTTTGTCAAATCGCCTTTATCGCGTTATACCTCGCAGGATTTCTGTCATCTGGTCAACACTTATAACATTGCCTATCATGAAAAAAAACTTGGCCAGTTATTTTGCGACAAAAGTTCGCAGGATATCATTTCACTGCTTAAAAAAGAATGCGACCGCGTCCGCGTTAACATTTCCCTTGGTACAAAAGTCAGCGAGATTCAAAAAGATAATGGTTTTAAAATTCTCACCAACCATGGAAATTTTACCTGCCAAAGTTTAGTCATCGCAACCGGTGCACTTTCCATCCCTACTCTTGGAGCTACTGATTTCGGTTATCGAATTGCCAAACAATTCGGTCTTAAAATCAATGCCTGCCGGCCGGGGCTGGTGCCGTTAACATTTACTGAACATGATCTCAAAACATTCCAGGAACTCTCCGGCGTTTCATTGGACGCGGCGGTTTCTTTTGACGACATAACTTTTCGCGAAAACATCCTTTTCACCCACCGCGGTCTAAGCGGCCCGGCCATCTTGCAGATTTCTTCCTACTGGCAGCCGGATAAAGCCATCACTATTAATCTTCTGCCGGATTTAAACATGCCTGATATTCTTCAAAATCATCAAACGAATAAAATGACTCTCAAAAATTTTCTGAAAGATTATCTCCCCGCCCGATTGAGCGATATTTTAAGTGAACACATTTTTGAAAATAAACCGCTCAACCAATATTCCTTAAAACAGCGTCAAGATATCGCCCGATTTCTTAATCAATGGAAGGTCACGCCGAAAGGGACAGAAGGCTATGCCAAGGCCGAAGTTACCATCGGAGGCGTTGACTGCGATGAACTCTCCTCCAAAACCATGGAATGCGCCAAAGTGCCGGGATTATTTTTTATTGGCGAAGTGGTTGATATCACCGGCCATCTGGGTGGATATAATTTCCAATGGGCCTGGGCCTCCGGGCACGCCGCCGGACAATTTGTCTAAATAATCAATAATCATAAAGCAAACACTTACCCAAACGAGTTTACGACGAAGTCGTTGTTTGAGTTTGGGTAAATTTCTGATTAAAATCCATACAAATTTCGATCCAAAAGTCTGATGGTGTTCCTGCGAGTTTACGATGAGCGAAGCGAAATCGTTGTTTGAGCAGGAATACCGACAACCTACACAAAAAGTCATAAAATTTTGAACTATTCACAATGAATTTTTACTTAATGCTATTCATAAAGCAAACACTTACCCAAACGAGTTCACGACGAAGTCGTTGTTTGAGTTTGGGTAAGTGTTTGCTTTATGAATAGCATTAACTGCAGAACATATACGCATTGTCATAGAATTCCAACTTATTTCACTCCGAAATTCTCGCTTGTAAAAACGCGTATTGAATTTCGGAGTGATTTTGGCCTTTGTCTAAAGGCCAAAATCACCAATCACAAGGAAAATAATCTTTAAGGAATCTTCCGCACCAGTGGCTGCCGGTTAGGATGCCGTGGAAGAATGGGTCGCAGACTCTGGCGGCGCCGTCGACGATATCTAGCGGCGGTTGAAAATCGTGGACTTCTTGTTTGCGGGCGGATAACGCGGCTGGGTCTTCATCGGTCACCCAGCCGGTATCAACGGCATTCATAAATATGCCG
>JAHFGF010000138.1 GCA_023247595.1 Candidatus Omnitrophota bacterium | reverse complement strand
ATTCCGTTCAACGAGCCCGCACACAATTCCTCTAATAATTCTCTAAAGAAATTGTGGTGGTCTCAATTCACGTTCATCCCAACCCTCACACTTGAGCCAGGCTTAGAGAGAACTCACGTTAAATGTTATTTTTGGTAAGTTTTCGGCTCTTTTTTTGTCCGATTCTGCCGGAAACCCGCAAAATTCTTAATTCTTTACAATTTTCCTTGTTTTGCATATAATTGTCGCCTTAAATATGTATATATATTATGAACTTTCAAGTGTTTCGGATATCAGTCTGACTGGAATAATCATCAATTAGGCCTGCTTGGAGACCATATGAAAAAAGTAAATGTCATCGCGTTGTGTGTGTTGGGAGCCATGTGTTCACCCGTGGTTTATGCCTTTCAGCTGGGAGGCTTTGACATCAAGCCGATCATCGCTCTTCAGGAAAAATTTGATGATAATATCAGTTCCGCGAGTTCCAATGTTAAAAGCGATTTCATTACATTGTTATCCCTAGCCCTTGAGGGTATTTATGAAACAAAAGTTGAATCTTTGTCTATCAAGGGAACAGTTGAGCAGAAGATTTTTGCCAAGGAAAATGACTTTAATACCACCTCCGAATTTGTAAACATGAAGTTTAAGCGTGAACTGTCCCAGTTTGACCGTCTGACCATGGATAACAATTTCACCCATGCGGATGAATCCACCAGTTTTGCCGACGAATTTGGCCGAACCTCCGGGCGTTATGATTACTATAAAAATTTCTGCACCCTCGGCTATGAACACGACTTTACCGAACAGTTGACCGGCAAATTAAAATACAGCAACGAATTTTATGACCCTACCATTAAAACCGTCAGCGATTCCGTCCTTAACCGTCCTGGTTTGGAATTGGCTTATGCGTTTAATTCGCAGACCATCGCGTCGGTTTTTTATGATTATTCCAACAGAGCTTTTAATCCAGGCGGGACCGTTTCCATTCATTCAACCGCTGCCGGGCTTAGGCAATATTTAAACAACCAGATTTATGTGGATCTCAAAGCAGGCGCTGATTTTATCAAAACGATTGACGACCAAGACACCATCCGGCCTAATTATTCCGCGGCCCTCACCAACGAGATCAATGAGACGACTAAGGCCGGAATTTCTTTGTCCAAATCGCACACGGACAGTTTTTCCTCCAGTGATTTATTCGACAAGTGGAGCGTGTCGCTTTTTTTGGGAAAAGAATTGGTTAGAAGACTTTATTTGAATGCAGCCGCGTTTACAGGCGGCGGAAGTTTTGCAACGGGTTCTAAAGAGAAGTTTTACGGGATTAATCTGGGATTGGATTTTGAAATTAGTAAGGATATGAAAGTAAACACCGGATATACGTTTATCCGCAGGGATTCTTCTGTGACTGGTCAGGATTACGACAAGAACACAGTTTTGTTGGGGCTGACGATCAATTTTTGATTCGTTGATTAATAAACTATGCTGAAACAATACGCGACATTTTTTCGACGGGCGAACATCCTTTTTGACATGCTGTTGATTGCAGCGTCTTTTTATATTGCCTATGCCATCCGGGAACAGTACGAAGGCCTGTATTTTTTCAGCAGTTATTATTGGCTTATCCCGTTTTTCGTTTTGACATGGAGTATATCCATGTACATGCTGGGGATGTACCAATCCTTCCGCCTTCGCCGTCTGGATCAGGTCTTATCCATAATTCTACAGGCAGGGATAACTGTTTTTATAGTCTTCGGCTGCGTGACATATCTTTTTAGGATTGGTTATATTAGCCGCACATTGATTGCGGCTGTTTTTTTGGTGACCATCGTCCTTTTGACGCTTGAAAAAGTTTTACTGCTTATTTTTTTACACAACCTTCGGGCCAAAGGATTTAATTTCCGCAATATCCTTATTGTCGGCACAGGGGACAGGGCGAAGAAATTTGTTACACATGTCAACAGCCACAAGGAATACGGTATTAAAATTCTGGGCGTCATTGATGAAGATGAAACCAGAATCGGCCAGGACATCTGCGGTTATAAGGTCGTCGGTGATTTGGGATTTATCCCGGATATTCTTCTGAGCACGGCGGTTGATCATGTGATCTTTATTGTCCCGCGCGCGTCCCTCGATAAAATTCAGCCCATCATTCTGACCTGTGAAACTCTTGGGGTGTCGGTCAGTATCGCGATGGATTTATTTCAAACCCAGTTTACCAAACCCCGTCAGGATGTCATGCTTGGTTTTCCGCTTTTGACCTTCGAAACGACTTCCCATAAACATCAGGCCCTGATTTTTAAACGGATCATTGATATCCTTGTTTCGGCATTTTTTATGATTGTCTTAGCGCCGCTGTTTTTTGCGCTTATTGTTATCATCAGGTGCACTTCCGAAGGTCCGGCTCTTTTTTCACAGGAACGCTGCAGCGTCAACGGACGGCGGTTTAAATTATATAAATTTCGTACCATGGTTAAAGATGCCGAAGGCAAGCTCAAGGAATTGATGGCTCACAACCAAATGGATGGGCCGGCGTTTAAAATGGACAATGATCCGCGCGTCACGCCCATTGGTAAATTTTTAAGAAAATTCAGTTTGGATGAACTGCCGCAATTTTATAATGTGTTTAAGGGAGATATGAGCCTCATAGGCCCGAGGCCTCCGCTTCCGTCGGAAGTTGAAAAATACGATTTTTGGCAGAGGCGCCGTTTGAGCATGCGTCCGGGCCTGACATGCCTTTGGCAGGTCAGCGGGCGCAATAAAATCAAAGATTTTGATGAATGGGCCAGGCTGGATTTAAAGTACATTGATGAATGGTCGCCCATGCTGGACACCATGATATTTTTAAAAACAATCCCCACGGTTTTATTCGCGGTCGGAGCCAAATAACGCGCTGAAATATAAATAAAAAGTTTTGATTTTCAACAAGCGGTCAGTATTATTGACGGATGGGAGACAGAGGATGAAAAAATTAATGATAAGTATCATGTTGCTGGCGACTCTATGGATCTCGCCGATCTTAAATGCCGAGGAATCTTCGCAAACGCCAGCCGCAGTGGCAGCGGTTACTCCTGAATTGCCCAAAGAAAGCGCAGAATATTCGGTAGGTATTGATGATATTTTGGAAATTCATGTCATTCGTCCGGAGGTAATCGATTTGACAGTTACCGTTTCGCCAGACGGCAGTGTGACGTTCCCGTATATCGGCGTTATTGTGGCTAAAGATAAAACGCTCACGGCTCTACAGGAGGAAGTCACATCCCGCCTGGCTGAAGGCTACATGAAGTATCCGGTTGTAAACATAATTCTCAAGGAATCCCGCAGCCGGCGGTTTTTTGTTTATGGTGAAGTCGTTCATCCCGGCGCCTATCCGATTGAGCAGAACACATCGGTCATGCGGGCCATATCCGTCGCTGGTGGATTCACCAAGTTCGGTTCATCCAGCAAGGTGAAGGTGCTTCGTGTCCGCAAGGATGGGGCAGGGTATGAACCGCTTAAAATCAACATCAAAGATGTCATGAACGGCAATCCCAACGCGGATATTCCTATTTATTCCGGTGATATTGTTGTTGTGTCTGAAGGCGTCTTTTAATCTCCAATTTTCTTATCTCATCCTACAAGGAGTTAAATCATGGACCCACAAGGTTACATCAGTGAAATGACGTTTCGCGATTATCTGCGGATTCTATTCCGGCAGAAGGCTGTGATTTTACTTTGTTTTATTGTTGTCGCCGCGGTTTCCTTTGTGGGTTTGACAATCAAAACTCCGGTTTACCATGCCCAGGTCAAAATGCTTATTTCCGCTCAAAAGCAGGTGGAATCGCCCTATTATCGGGAACTTGCGTCCGGACAACCAAATGTCCAGGCATCGCTTACTCAGAGCGAGGTTGTTACCGCAAGTCCAGTTATTGAACGGGCTGTGACGGCATTGCGCTTGGATCAGCGTCCGCTGGATTATGAAAAAGGATTCGCCTCTCCTTTAAGAAAAAAACAAATTGACCTTAATGTCGCTAAACAAAAAGCCGCTTTCACGGCTATGCAGCCCGAACAGCAAAACGTTTTTTTGTTCCGCCGAGCCGTCGGACTTCTTAAGTCGAACATTACAGTTACTCCCATCCGCGAGACCAACATGTTCACAATTAGTATCGCGGATTTTGACCCGTTGAGTTCCGCCATCATTGCCAACGTCGTAAGCCGGTCTTATGTGATTTTTGATTTGCAGCAGCAATTGTCTGAACTTGAATTAAAGTACGGAGCCAAACATCCGACGGTGCTGCAGTTGCGGGATAACGTTCAGAGCATGATTGAAAATTTAAACGGGCAGCCTCTGCCCGATGAGCAGGCCATCGGACCTGCCAGCGTCAAGATTATTGAGCAGGCGTCCATCCCTATTGAGCCTAACGGCCCGAGCAAAAAATTAGTGTTCGCGGTTACGGCGCTGATGGGGCTTTTTTTGGGAAGCATCCTGGCTTTTGTTTTTGATTATATGGATCAAACGGTTAAGTCTCCGCGCGAGCTGGAGGCTGGATTGGGTTTGGCGCATTTGGGAAGCATTCCGCGCCTGCGTTTCCGACGGAAAATTCTTTTGAAAGACATGAAAAGTTACAATCCCAAAGGGGCGTATCCCGCGGCCTTGGCCGCCTTGGCCGACCAGATTAGGCTTTTGGTTAACAGCCAGGATGTCAAAACGATCCTGTTTGTTGAACCGGAAAAGATGTCGGGTGTGTCCAGTATTGTGACGGATCTTGGATTTAGCCTCGCCGAGCATGGAGATAAA
>JAHFGF010000137.1:745-4767 GCA_023247595.1 Candidatus Omnitrophota bacterium | reverse complement strand
GGCGCTGCAGCGACGTGCTACGATTTAGGATTAATTCCCAAGGCTCCCGATTGTATGTTTTGTGAGATGAATCCGAAAAAAGTTTGTGTGGCTTCGATCCCTGTCAAAAATCCGTTAGGCATCGGTCCCGGCGCTATTCCTTTACCAAGAACACCGAGCGGTCAGCAATGTTATGATTGCGTTGATCGTCCGGGACAATGCAGTGATCAATGGCCGACGTCGATGGATAAAGCGGGCTGTCAGGCAACGTGTAAGGCGCCGGATCAATGTGTTTTTGTTGGCAATAATCCCGATGATGGAGCAGCCTGTTTTGATTGTAAAAAAATTCCGCCGCCGCAAACGTGTAAAGATATTGGATTTTTATCGAGAGTCGCCTGTAATACTTGTCCCGCTGACAATGATTGCGTGGCCGCACCACTGGCGATTACAAAATCCGGCGAACAATGTTTTAGTTGTGTTCCCAAAGTTCCTCCTCCGCCACCACCCCCGCCGCCCAAAGAACGCTGCGAAGATTTTGGTTGGAATACTCCCGCGTGTGAATGTGGCGCGAATCAATTAAAGCTCGTCGAGTTTATGGGAAAAAATTATCAGTTGGAATGCTGTCGCTGCGTGGATGATCCTTGTACGCCGCCGGCAATGTGTTTGGCTGCGTGTAAAGGTTCGTGTGAACAAAAAGGCGGCAAGTGTATTCCGATGACGCACGGCAAGGGTGAGCCGGATTGTTATTATTGTTCAGAAAAATATCATCTGCCCAAAAATTGTAAAGAGGCGGGACGATTTGATACGTGTTCGCCGTTTCCTTGCAGTTCAGGGGACAGCTGTTCGATGGAACCGGTAAAACTCGAGGATGGCAGCACGATTTCTTGCGCGAATTGTCATCCAAATGAAAAAGTTGATCCGCGTGATTGTAAACAATACGACGGCTACGCAGATTGCAGTTTCTGTTTTCAGTCGAGTATGTCGTGCACGATGACGAAGGTTAAAGACAATCCCGAATTTTGGTGCGCGAAATGTTACAGCGAAGTGCAGCCATGCGCGCAAGAAGGCTCGACGCTGGGGGCTTGCAGTCAAACTTCCTGTCAATCGAATCAAGAATGTATTACGACTAAAGACGGATGTCATTATTGCCAATCGAAACCTGTATGCAGTGAAGGAATGATTCCGGGCGGCTGCTCGGAAAATAGCTGCGGTTCAGATGAAGAATGTATTGCCGACGGGAATTGTCATCAGTGTAAAGAACGTCCTAAGATTTCTGTCCCGCAATGTAAGGAAGGTTTTATTTTGGGAGGATGCACAGAAGGCGCGTGCAGTTCGGGTCAAGATTGTATTACTGAGGGAAATTGTCACCAATGTAAAGAGAGTCCAAAAATTGCGGTGAGAAAATCTTGTGAAGATATGGGACTCAGTGATGGTGATAGCTGTGTTCATAGCTGTGTCCCCGACGGTGGAAAATGCGTTCAGAAAATAGAAGACGATTTTGGGACAAAATGTTGGGAATGCCAAAAGAAAAAATTGCCGCCTCCATGTCCGGAAGGCACAATGACTGGAAACTGTCCGGGCAGTTGCAGTAGTGATCAAGACTGTGTCTCGGCGGGGAATAATTGTTATCAATGTAAAGAAAGACCCAAGACGGCGTTTAATAAATTTGATTGCAGCAAAGAAGGATTTACCAGTGACACAAATTGCGGAGGACAATGTTCTTCAGATCAATACTGCAGTTTTGTTTTTGTCAGCGGGATCTCTGGCGGCGGGACATGTTATCGATGTTATAGCAAACCCAAAACAGCGACTGGCACGGGGGAAACATTTACGACACCCGGGGGCGGAGTGACGACGGGCGGAGGGATTACGGAAGGATTTGATCCGTGCTATCCAAATTTGTATGAAGACGATTGTGATGAGTGTGAGTATGATGGAGGTCGATGTGTCCGCGTCGGACCAGCTAAGAGTTCTGGCTTTTCGCCTCGTTTGACTTTTAGTACTAAGCCAATGTCTGGCCTAATGCCGCAATGTTATAAATGTGTTGAGCCGGATACTTGCGAAGATCACGGCATGGTTTGTAATTGTATGGCGTGTCGACGGGGAACAATCTGCGCGCCGGCGGGTAAACTCGATAGTGGCAAAATGTGTTATGCCTGTATAAAACCAAAATCTATTTCGATCACTTACATTATTATTATCATCGAAACGCCCTACGAACGATTTATTTTGAAAGATCAACCCAGTTCATCCGGAAACGATTTTGTTCCGTCGAAGATTATGGCTTTGGCCAAAGTGGATTCTGCCGACGGCATGCAAAAGATTGTTGGGTTACTTAAAGAAGGCGCAAGCATCGCTGGGATGATTAGTTCTCCGCTAAGTTTAGAAAATTTAGCCGGAACACTTAAACAAAGTTTATCCTCCGGCGGAAAATACACGGATGATTGCTTTAATAATTTTAAGGAAACTAATTTGCCCAAAAATTCTCCAGGACAAAATAGTTCTTCGCAAGCAAGCTCAACATTTGGTCAAGATACGATGCAAGATTTAACAACCAGCGCGCCGGTTGTTGCCTGTGGACAAAAAGGTAATGACAAGACTTTGGCGATTTTTGATGCCAGCGGAAACCCCGTCGCTACAATACTCAAAAAAGATTTAGCACAGAATCCTAACGCCATTAATGACGCGATTGCCAAAGCCCAAGACATCAGTGATAAAATTTTAAGTTTACGCAGTCAAGGACCGCAAGGATTGATGAAGCAGGCCTTTGCCACGATGACGCAAAAAATCACGACGGCCATTCAAAACGTTGTGACGGGTAAGAATAATAAAAAAGGAAAGAATGTTAAGGAGAAGGAGCCTGTTGTTCCCAATGATCCGCTTTATATCATCGAGGAAAAGAAAGGGCCGGGTAAATTTTTAGGAATTATCGGAAGTAGCAGCGATGGACGAAAAGGTATTACCATTGGCACCATCTCACCCATCTTAGGCGGCGGCGATTATGATGATGTGAGCAGCCCAAGAAATCAGAAAAATGATATTAAAGATCAGTGGGGAATTCGTAAGGTTGGATATTTGCCGAAATCGGATCCAAATTCTGCGTGGAATGTGATCGATGGCAGCGAGCCTAATGTCGTCGTTGCGGTTATCGATTCCGGTTTAGATATGGAACATCCCGACGGACCAACGTATATTTGGAACAATGAAAAAGAAATTCCTGACAATGGCATTGATGATGACGGCAACGGATATGTGGATGACGTTCATGGTTGGAATTTCTTGGATGACAATAATGATTTACGAGATTTTAAGGGACATGGAACGTTTGTCGCCGGAATTATTGCCGCGAAAGCTAATAATGGCATCGGCATCGCCGGAATTAATCCTGGCGCAATCATTATGCCGCTTAAAGTGGCTAACAGTAAAGGCGAGGCCAACAGTTTTAATATTTTCCGCGCGATTCATTATGCCGTCGATCACGGAGCCAGAGTTATCAATATCAGTTTAGGCGGCCGTGGTGTTTCAAGGTTAGAGCAACTCGCAATTAATTATGCGCGTTCAAAAAATATCTTTGTCGCGATCGCCGCTGGAAATGTCGGAGAAAATATTGGAGATCACGGCCCAGCCTCGAGCCAAGGAGCTTTTGCCGTGGGCGCAATTGATTTTGATGGCAATCGAAGCACGATCTCCAATTGGGGCGCCAATAATGGACTCTTGGCACCCGGCGAAGAAATCTATTCTCTTCTTTCCAAAGATACCGTGGGAAGCATCTTGCCGTTGATCCGTAAATCTGGATATTGGAAACAATCAGGAACATCATTTTCATCACCGATGGTGGCTGCGACCGCGTCACTTATACTTGCGAAAAATCCAAATCTGACGAGCGTTCAGGTTGATGATATTTTATCGAAGAGCTCGACAGAGATGTACGGCGCAGGCTGGGACGCGAAGTCAGGTGCAGGTTTATTAAATGCGACCGCCGCTTTACGCGCTGATGCCAATGATGAAACGCCGTTTTCAAAAATCACCGCAATTCATATTAA
>JAHFGF010000137.1:0-735 GCA_023247595.1 Candidatus Omnitrophota bacterium | reverse complement strand
GTCTGTCGATATTTACGCGACAGTGCATGGAAACTTTAAACAATTTGTCGTCGAGGTTGGTAAGGGTAAACATCCAGGACATTGGGACGTTGTTTCCAATGTCTTTACGCAAACAGCGACCAACAATTGGGTCGCGCATATTCTTAGCAAAGCACATTTGCGCGGCAGTAAAGAATGGGTTGTGCGTATTAACGTCACGGATTTAAGCGGCCAAACAAAAACGGCTGAATCAGATTTAATTTTTGAAAAATAGAAGGTTGATTATGAAAGCTAAAAAGTTTTTATTTTTTGTAATGATCGGCATCATCTTGTTGTCTACGCATGAAAGCGTGGCTGGTCAATTCGTCGTTGATCCAACGTATACAAAAGTCATGTTTCGTATTAAACATCTGATGGGTTATGCCGCCGGAGATATTGAAAAATACGACGGGACGATTGAACTCAATCAAGACAATACTGCTTTGGTAGGACTTAAAGCAACGTTAGACTTAACAAGCATCAACACAAAAAATAAAGACCGCGACGAGGATCTTAAGTCGGATCGATTTTTTGATACAGCCAAATTCCCTCAGGGCAAATTCGTTGCAAAAAAAGTGACCACGGACAAAGTCATTGGTGATTTAACACTCAAAGGTGTAACAAAAGAAGTGACGCTGAATTATATTTTCTTTGGCACGGCCAAAGATCAGTACGGCCGTTTAAAAACCGGCATTTCTTTAAAAGGAACCATTAATC
>JAHFGF010000136.1 GCA_023247595.1 Candidatus Omnitrophota bacterium | reverse complement strand
CGTTATTCATTCCGCCGCGCTTAAACAGGTGCCGGCGCTGGAATACAATCCGATGGAAGCGGTCAAAACCAATGTCATGGGGGCTGATAACATTATTCATGCGGCTATTGAATGCGGTGTTAAGAAAGTCATCGCTCTGTCGACGGATAAGGCCGTTAATCCGGTGAATCTTTACGGGGCAACCAAGCTTGCGGCTGAAAAAACATTTGTCGCGGCCAATGCCTATGCCGGCGGCAAAGTCATTTTTGGCGTGGTGCGTTACGGCAATGTCATGGGATCGCGCGGGAGCGTTATACCTTTCTTCATGGATTTAAAACAAAAAGGCATTAAGGAATTTCCCATCACGGATAAACGTATGACCCGTTTTTGGATGCTCCTTGAGGAAAGTGTGGCGTTGGTGTTAAAGGCGCTGGAGCATTCCGTCGGCGGTGAGGTGTTCATTCCAAAAATTCCTTCAATGAACATTATTGATTTGGCCAAGGCCATTGAACCGAACTGCACGTTCAAATTTTTCGGCATCCGGCCCGGCGAAAAGGTTCATGAATCGCTGTTTTCCGAGGACGAATCCCGCAATACCATTGTTTATAAAGACATGTATGTCATTCTGCCTAGTTTCGTTAATGAAGAGGATGTTTATAAAAAATATCATGGATCTCCTCAAGTGACGGAAGGGTTTGTGTTTCGAAGCGATACCAACGATGAGTGGCTGACTATTCAACAATTGCAGGAACGGATCAAAAAAATATGAATCTCATACCATACGGACGGCAATGGGTTGACGACGATGACCGCAAAGCGGTTGAGGCGGTCTTAAATTCAGACTGGCTGACGCAGGGCCCGGTGCTCAAGCAATTTGAAGATGCTTTATGCAGATTCACCGGCGCTAAATACGCGGTCGCGGTGGCCAACGGCACTGTGGCGCTGCATTTGTCGCTCTTGGCGTTAGGTGTGGGCAAGGGAGATAAGGTCATTACTTCACCGGTGACTTTTGCCGCCAGCGCCAATTGCGCTATTTACGTCGGCGCGGCCCCGGATTTTATTGATATCGACGATAAAACGTATCACATGGATATTGAAAAGTTTGCCGAATATATTAAAAGCCCGTCCAACCGAAAGAATGTGAAAGTTGTTATTCCTGTGCATTTGATGGGAACGGTTGTGGATATCAAAGCGTTAAAGAAAATTTGCGACCGGTATGGCATCAAAATTGTGGAAGACGCGGCGCATGCGTTAGGCGCGGCCTATGTCGACGGAAAACGGTACGCCCGCATCGGGTCCTGCCAGCATTCGGACGCGACAATTTTTAGCTTTCATCCCATTAAACATATCACGACTGGTGAAGGCGGGGCGGTCATGACTAATGATCCCAAGCTTTATGACACGCTGATTCGGTTCCGTCATCATGGCATTGACCGCAATCCGGCCAAGGTCAGTACGTACATGAAGAAGTTTAGAGAAGAGCCATGGTTTTATGATATTCCCGAGGCTGGATATAATTTTCGTCTGAATGATATCCAGTGCGCGTTAGGGTTGTCTCAGATCAAAAAAATTGACGCCTTTATCGCCCGCCGCCGCCAGATGGTGGAACGTTACAATGAAGCCTTCGCGCCGATTACTGAAATCCGCACGCCCTTTGAGCATCCGGATACGATTGCGTCCTATCATCTGTACGTGATCCGCGTTCCCGCCGAGAAACGGCGGGATTGTTATATGTTTCTGCGGGAACAGGGCATCGCGACCCAAATCAATTATATTCCGCTGCATCTTTTTTCTATGTATCAGAAACTCGGATTTAACCCCGGTGATTTTCCGGTATCAGAAAAATATTTTGAAGAATGCTTAAGCCTGCCGCTGTATCCCATGCTTTCCGATGAGGGATATCAGAGGATCATCGAAGTTGTACGAAAGTTTTTTAAACAATGAATTCGCATATCAATAGAATTTGCCTGGGCACGGCCCAGTTTGGTCTTGATTACGGCATCGCCAACACGCGTGGTCGCATGAGCGAGGAGGACGTAAAGACAGTCCTTAAATACGCATCGGCTCACGGCGTCAAGGTTTTGGATACCGCGGCGGTTTATGGACAAAGCGAAGAGGCCATAGGCCGCGCGTTAAAGCATTTAAACCGCAGTTTTGATATTGTCTCTAAACTTCCTTCGAGTTCCGACGGAAAATCTGGCGTCCGTGAAACAGTTCTGAGTTCTTTAAAAAAACTGGGTATTAAAAAAACTTATGGGTATCTGCTGCATTCCTTTGAGGATTACCGGCGTCCTGAGATTTGGGATGAATTAAATGGTTTGAAGTCAGATGGGATCGTTGAAAAGGTCGGTATGTCTTTGTATCTTCCGCAAGAAGCCGAGCAGTTATTGAAAGATAAAGTCGCCTTGGATATCGTGCAGGTCCCTTACAGTATTTTTGACCGCCGCTTTGAACCCTATCTGTCGCAGTTTAAAAAACAGGGCGTTGAAGTTTTTGTCCGTTCGGTCTTTTTGCAGGGTTTGGCATTTCTTGATCCTAACAAACTGCCGGCTTCGCTCGTCGGGGCGCGCGCGCAGTTAAACTCTTTAAGAAAAATTTCTGTGAAGGGCGGGGTAAGCATCAGCGCCATGTGTTTGAACTTTGCCTTAAACAATCCGAATGTCGGGCGCGTCATCATTGGCGTCGATAATCCGGATCATTTGAAAATCAATTTGAGCGACTTGCGTTTCTTTGCCAAAACTAAAACATTTTTTGAAGATTTTCAAATGGCCGTTATTAAAGACGACGACATTCTATTGCCATACCGGTGGAAATTATGAAAAAAGTTTACGCGTTCATTCAGGCCCGGACCGGGGCCAGACGTTTGGCGGATAAAGTTCTTTTAGATTTAAAAGGGAAAACAGTTTTGGAACACGTAATCAGCCGTGTGCAAGCTGCTCATTGCGTCGAGGAAGTTGTAGTTCTGACAACAGTGCGCGGGGAAGATTTGCGGATTGTTGAATTGGTCAGCCGTTTGGGCGTCCGTGTATTGTGCGGGAGTCAAGACGATGTGCTCGACCGGTATTATCAGGCGGCGCGTCTTTTAAACGCCGCGCATGTGATGCGCATTACAGCAGACTGCCCGGTTATCGACTCGTCGATTGTCGATCAGGTGGCGGATGGTTATTTTGAAAGCAAGGCGGATTATTGTTCCAACGCCTTAACGCAGACATTTCCCGACGGAATGGATGTGGAGGTTTTTTCTTTTGGCGCGTTAAAGAAGGCGTGGCAGAACGCCCGGTTGTCATCCGAACGGGAACACGTGACGCCGTATATACGCAACCATAAGCGCATGTTTAAAGTTGTGTCTTTAGAAAATCCAAATCGTTTGGGGCATCACCGCTGGACGCTGGATGAGAAAAAAGATTATATCTTTATCAAGAAATTATATGACGGGCTTTACAGTTCTAATCCTTTGTTCGGCATGAATGACATTCTCAAATTTCTTGAGCGAAATCCTCAGCTGGCAGGTATCAACGCGTCCATTGCCCGCAATGAAGGTTACGCGCGGTCGCTGAAATTCGACAGGCAGGTTGCGCATGGATAAAAATCAAACCCTTTACGCGAAAGCAAAGACGCTCATTCCCGGCGGTACTCAGCTTCTGAGCAAACGTCCGGAACTGCATCTGCCGGGTTTGTGGCCGACGTATTATCAAAAAGCCAAGGGCTGCCGCGTCTGGGATTTAAACGGACGGGAATTGATTGATGCCAGCTACATGGGGATTGGCGCCAATATTTTAGGTTATGCCGACGTTGATGTGGACAATGACGTCCGACGGGCTATAGATGCCGGTACAATGTCGACTCTCAATTGTCCCGAAGAAGTTGAGTTAGCTGAGTTGCTGTGCCAGCTTCACCCGTGGGCAAAAATGGCGCGATTCGCGCGGACCGGCGGGGAAGCGATGTCGGTGGCCGTACGCATCGCGCGGGCCTATACCCAAAAGAGCAAGGTACTTTTTTGCGGCTATCACGGCTGGCATGACTGGTATTTGTCGGCGAATATCGCCAGCAGCAAAGGACTCGACGGACATTTGCTTCCAGGCCTTGCGCCGTCTGGTGTGTCCCGCAATTTGCGAAGCACAGCCATTCCGTTTGTTTATAACGACACGCAGGGTTTTTTAAAATTGATAGCGAAATACGGTTCGCAATTAGGCGCTGTTGTGATGGAACCGATTCGAAATTTTCAGCCTGCAAAAGGATTTTTAGAAATTATCCGTAAGGAAACCCAAAAGCGCGGTATCGTCCTTATCTTTGATGAAGTTTCTTCCGGCTGGCGTTTGACCGTCGGAGGAGCTCATTTGACATTCAAAGTTAATCCGGATGTCGCGGTCTTTGCCAAAGGCATGAGCAATGGTTATCCCATGGCCGCGATTATCGGGCGTAAAGACGTGATGAACGCGGCGCAGGATTCATTTATCAGCAGTACATATTGGACGGAACGCATTGGCCCGACGGCAGCGCTTGCGACCATTCGAAAATTACAGGAGCATCATGTGCCTCAGCATTTAATTACGACCGGCCGTGAGGTTAAAGAGGGCTGGATGAAGGCGGCGCTGAAACATGATTTGAAGATTCACGTCGGAGGAATGGATCCTCTGGCGCATTTTGCGTTTGACTATAAGGGTCCGTTGGTTCTCAAGACGCTGTTTACCCAGGAAATGCTTGAACGCGGATTTCTGGCGACCTGCGCGTTTTATTCTTCGTTAGCGCACACCGATAAAGAAGTATCTGCTTATTTAGATGCGGTCGATGGTGTTTTT
>JAHFGF010000135.1 GCA_023247595.1 Candidatus Omnitrophota bacterium | reverse complement strand
CATGATCCGGGTCCGTTTCGCCCCTTCTCCGACGGGATATTTGCACATCGGCGGCGCGCGCACGGCCCTGTTTAACTGGATGTACGCCAGGGCCCAGGGCGGCAAATTTATTTTGCGCATTGAGGACACTGACCAGGCGCGTTCTAAAAACGAATACCTGGATGAAATTTTGGACAGCCTGCGCTGGCTGGGGCTTGCCTGGGATGAATTTTACAAACAAAGCGAGCGCTTTGATTTATACCGCCAATACGCGCAGAAATTGCTTGATGAAGGCAAGGCCTATAAAGACGGCGAGGCGGTGCTGTTGAAAATGCCGGAGAAGACCATCACAATTTATGACCTTATCCGCGGCGAGATTGCCATTGACACCAGACAGATCAAGGACCAGGTCTTGATCAAAAGCGACCGCTCCCCCGCTTACAGTTTTGCTTGTGTTATTGATGACGCGCTGATGGAGATTTCCTGCGTCATCCGCGGGGAAGACCATATTTCCAATACGCCTAAACAGATCGTGATTTATGAGGCCCTGGGTCTTAAACCTCCCAAATTCGCGCATCTCCCGCTTATTCTTGACGATGAACGCGCGGGTTTGTCCAAGCGCGCCGGGGCCGTGGCGGTATCCGATTATCGCCGGCAGGGTTTCTTGCCGGAGGCGATGGTCAATTATTTGATGCTTTTGGGCTGGTCCCCGGGCAATAATCAGGAGAAAGTCGCGCTGGCTGCGGCGGTGAAGAATTTTTCCATTAAGAAAATCAATAAAGCCGGCGCGGCGTTTGCCATGGACAAATTAAAATGGCTCAACGGCCAATATATCAAAGAGATGGACACGGCCAGGCTGACCGGTTTAATCAAGCCTTTGGTGGCGGAAAAATACGGCCCGCAAGCCGCAACTGATGGGGAACTGCAAAATATTGTACGTTTATTTAAGGGACGCATGAGCGCCTTGACGGACTTTTTGGACTGGACGGATTTTATTTTTTTGCCCGGGGTCAATTTTGACGAACACGCCAAGGCCGAACATTTGTCCAAAGATTTTTCGAAAGAATTTAATCTTTTGGCGGACCGTCTGGAAGGGGTGCCGGATTTTAATGCCAGGGCCGCGGAAGAGGCCTTTCGCGCGGTGGTTTCCAATCTGGGGATTGAGGCCGGCGCGCTGGTCCATCCGGTGCGGGTGGCGTTGACGGGCCGGGCCGTGGGCCCCGGTCTTTTTGAGACCATGGCTGTTTTGGGTAAACACAGGGTGGGCGAACGCCTGCGGACAACATTTAATTGAGGTGAAAACTATGAACAGATATTTTTTGCTCGTCTTTTTCTTAATCTTGCCGGTATTTCTTAGCGGCTGTGAAACGGTAAAATATGCCGGGATCGGTTTCAAGAAAGACCTGGAAAATTGCAAGATCACCGCGGGTGACATAGGCCAGAAGGTGAAGCAGACAGATGAGTGGACGCAGAAAAATATGTGGTAAAATGTTTTGTTTGGATTTCAAGAAAGAGTTCTTACTGCCCTGCCTTCGTTTATCTGGAATAAAAGTTAAGGTAACGAAGACTGGGCAAAATTTTTTCAAGAAAATTCCTCCCTACGGTCGGAATATCTTCTTTGCCCCGATTGTTCTTTACAATCGGGACTACTCGTATTTGGAATAGTCTTGCTGTGTAGGAAAAGAATTTTCAGCAGTTAGGAAAGTTTATACTTTCCTACACTGTGAAATAAATTCTGACAGTTTAGTGAAATTTTGCCCTGTCGTCTAATTGGTAGGACCCAAGATTCTGGATCTTGTTATCTAGGTTCGAGTCCTAGCGGGGCAATTTTATTAATCTCTGTAATTTTTCGATGAGAGATAATGAAGGCCTAGACGAAATAATTTTGCGGGAGCCCTTCACATATGTGCACGTGTCAAAAGGTTGCGGCATCAATTTTTGATCATTCCAAAAATCTGTTTTATTCAATGTATCTATGATTTCAAAATTTGCAAAATATCGTCGGAGTTCAGCTTTTCGTTATCTCTTTATCTCTAAATGGCCAGATTTTTAATTGATACCATTTAATGCTTTTCCGAACCACCATTTCGCATAACAAGGACTTTCGTCAAAGAGACAACAAGGTTTCTTAAATTATTTCTACGAATCCCGTAATGTTATATCTTAAAAGTCGATGTCGTGGTTATAACAATTGAGGTGTACGTTGAATAAACCGGAACTTAAACATTATTTACTGAGCGGCCAATTTTTGCGCCTTCTGGCTAAGCGGAAGTATTTTAGCCTTGAAGACCTGTGGGCTGTCTTGTTGGTTAAATACCCAGATATGAACCGGGGGACGTTGTCTCGTTATATGGTTGAATTAACGAGGATGAAGGTGGTGTATAACGCTGGCCGAGGGTGGTATTCCCTTATTGATCGGCCGTTTGAGGTTGATCGTGAGTACGTTGGTGAGCTCATTGGCCTTTTAGCCAAGAAATATCCTTTGTTGGTGTTTTCCTGTTGGTCTACAGAGCAGGTGAAGTCTTATGTGCATCACATGCTTTCCCGGTTCGTGACGTTTGTTTTCGTGGATTGGGATTCCATGGGGCCCGTGGGAAGTTTTCTGGAATCACAGGGCTATGCGGTTTGGGTTAATCCCCGCGGAAAAGATGTTGGGCGGTTTCGTGTGGCGAATGAAAAGACGGTTGTCATTCGACCAGCGACTTCAATTGAACTGACACATGATCATTATGCGTTAATTGAGAAAATATTGGTGGATTTACTGGTAGAGGTGCGCAAGTTGCCCTTGATGGACGAATCAGAATACGATATTGTACGCGCGAATATTCTTGAAAGCGGGCGCGTGGATATTGGCACGTTGATCAGTTATGGCAGGAGGCGGAATGCAAAGATTGATAAAAAGGTTTACAGGGTATAATCAATTAACTGCAAAAATTATAAAAATATGCAATTAATTGATTGTCGACGGCACATATGATCGATAACAAGTGCTTTACAAAAGAATGGATTGATCAAAAGAGGCGGGATTTGGGGCGCGTTGACCCTGCTCTTTTGGAGAAGAGCATCTACGCGATGGCGCTTCTTTGCGGGTTGGCCAAGTCGAAAATGCCTTTTGTGTTCAAGGGCGGGACCAGTCTGATCCTGCTTATTAAGGATTTTCACAGGCTTTCTATTGATGTCGATATTGTTACTGACATTCCCCGTTCGGAGTATGAAGTGATTTTAGAGGAAATCGGGAAGACGGCTCCGTTTTTGGGCTACGTGGAGGATAAGCGTGGTGACCGCGGGTTGCCAAGGAGAACACATTTCAAGTTTGGGTATCATTCGGTTGTTTCCAAGCGCAAGGATTATGTTCTATTGGACATTTTGGAAGAGAAGAATATCTATCCAACAACAAAGATGGTTGCTGTTGAGCCTTCATTTGTAGAAGTATCCCGGCGCGTTTCTGTGCGGATGCCGACAGCGGAATGTTTGTTGGCGGACAAGCTTACGGCATTTGCTCCGAATACCATAGGCGTTCGGTATGAAAAGAAAGCTGGGATGCAAATTATCAAGCATTTGTTTGATATCGGAGAGCTTTTTGTGGTTGCCGACGATATAAATATGGTAAGACGTGCGTATGAGGCTATCGCCACTGCCGAGATCGGCTATAGGAAAAATATTTTTACTTTGGAAGATACGTTAGCGGATACTTTTGATACTGGCATTAAAGTTTGCATGATGAGCTTGAAGGGCGCGAAAGTGGCGCGGGAAGCGGAAACCTTACAGAAGGGGATCCAAAGGGTTGAAAACCATCTGGTCAACATTTCGTTTAATCTGCCGGAAGCCAAGGTGGCGGCTTCACGGGCGGCTTTGTTGGCTACTTTGGTGAGGTCAAAGGCTGGCGGTCGTAATCTTCGGGCATTAAGCTGGAAGCCGCAAGAGAATAAGCAGTTGGCATCATTTTCTTTAACCGGCCAATTGGAGCGGTTGAACAGGATAAAACAAACGTCACCGGAAATATTTTATAATCTTTACAGAGCTCAAGGCTTTTTAGGTAGGTAGTCAGTAGGATTGATCGTTTCCTCGTCTAAACAGATGGGTTGGTTGGGAACAATGTGGTGAATTGCCAGTATTCGTTGGTTTAAGCAGTAGCCGGTTGTTCAATTTTTCAGTAATCTGTTCAATCGCCGCTCTTTGTTTTTGGTGGTTTTTGATTTTAGCAATATCTGTGACATCGTTCCCAATGAGCACTGTATCCGGATAATGGACAGCTTGCTCGACAAAATCGCTGGGCAGGCGCCTGACGAGGCTTAGAAGTCGGGAAACGCGTTCGCGTTGAGTATGGAAGTGCTGAGCGATGGTTGCTTGGGTGTAAGAAGGGTTTGCTTTAAGATAATCGCGGTACTCAACGGCCTCGGCTAACATATTTTTGTTCTTGAATGCCCTTGGTGTCTGCTGTTCGCTGTCGGGTGTGTCGAGAAAGAAGGTCACAGCCTTCTTACGCTTGCGGTAAAGGTTCACAACGAGTTGAACCTCTAGGGGTTCAATAGTTTGATGAGTATTCACATCGGGCAATCAAGGTTGATGACACCTCGAACCAACGCACAGGTCGTTTTCCTGACTTCGTCAACGAGACACCCAAAATCAGCAATGTTTGCTGGATAATGTCGTAAAGTATTTGCTGCCCGGTGTCCATTTTTAAAGTTATTTGTTTCAATCAAGCGCTTTTTGACAAGAAAACTTTATCTTGGCTTGAGCAGTTTGTTGATATTGATTTGAATGATAGGCAGAGATTTGCTCTTGCCTATATTTATCAT
>JAHFGF010000134.1 GCA_023247595.1 Candidatus Omnitrophota bacterium | reverse complement strand
TGGGTCCAGGCAATCGGCTGGGGCAACTGATAGATCAGATTTAATTGAAAGGGAAAGAAAAATTTTTGGACATAAAACGTGAGCGACCAGGCCCCGATGAGCATCGCCTGCCCGACATCCTGGTCGATGAAACTAAATTTTCGGTACATGGAAAACGTAATCCAAAAAATGGGCAAAATATAAAAAAGGTACGGAATCTTCTCGAAGAAAGCCGCGGCCTTGTCTTTGCGTTGATAAAACCAATCGCATAGCAATAAAATGAGCGGCAGGCTAAAGGCCATCGGCTTGGCCAACATGCTCAAAAACCCCAATAAAAATGTTAACGCATAAAAAGCCTTTTTCCTTTTTTCTAAATATTGAAGATGGGCCATCAGCGCTAGCATGTAAAAAAATGAATACAGGACATCTTTTCGCTCGGTCACCCACGCGACGGACTCCACATGCATCGGATGAATCCCAAATAATAAAGCCGCAACGCCCGCCGCGGCGACTCTTAACCTCATCTGCAGGCCAAAGAAAAATATCAATGCGGTGACGGCCAAATGCAGTAAAAGGTTATCCAGGTGATAGATCCAAGGATTGTATTCAAAAAAATGGTACTCGATGGCGAAGGACAGCGTCGTGAGGGGGACATACGTAGTCAGGACTACCGTATGGAAAATATTATAAAGATTATAAGGCTCTAAAGAACGGACAAAGGGATTTTCCAGCAAATACACATTGTCGTCCCAATTCATAAAATCACTCTGCAGGGATGGGAAGAACGCGATGAAAGTTACCGCTAGAATAACAGCTAAAAAAAGGAAAATGGTTCGGTTGGATTTTTTTTGTTTAGATTCTATTTTGGGCATGAACTTTACTTCTCAATGAGCCAGGCATTGATATTGAGCTTGTTGGATTCTCTTAAAGGGTTCTTTGGTCGGCGAAGGGTAATAAACCGCGGCCGCAACAAATTTATCGAAATTAGGGTATCGAAATCTCAAGTACCGGCAGAACGGCCTGGACTGGTCCGTAGAGATGACGCTGCTTAAAATATTTCGGTGGATGTTGTCGAAGCCGATCGTGCGCGTCCTAAAAATATCATGAGGATCAATTAAAAAAGGCACATCATTTTTAAACCCATAGACCTCGGCATAACCGGCACTGTCACTGACATTAAAAAACATAATCCAGCCGGCGGGAGGAAATAGAAATTTAAATTGGGGTAAATCACGCTTGAAAAAAGGATTTAAATAAAAATAACGGATGGATTCATATTGAAATAAAAGTATCCAACAGATGACAAAAATGGTGATCGTCGTGTTTCTTAACGGTTTCGAGGGCATGGTGAAGATTCATTCAACTATTGAACATCTTTTTCTGAAAAAACCTCAGCGGTAAAGACAAAAAACTTGGCCTGCGGATCTTTCCAGCAATCCGGCGAAAGGCCCGCCTTTTGCGAACAGAGTTCAGATAAAAACCGCTCCTTGCTCCACCCTGTTTCGGTCGCCACCTGCGGCAGAAAAAGCCCCTGATTAAAGTCACCGCGCTTAACAATAACCCCGTGAGTGCCCAACTGGATTTCATCAATGCTGTTGACCGGATGCGGGATTGAAAGCACCGAAACCTCCACGTCTAATTCACCTAACTCTTCTTTAGCCACCGGTTTAAATCGTGGATCTTGCGTCGCGGATGCGATCGCCATATTGCGCACCATTAAATATAACGGGCCGCCGCCTAAAATATTTCCGATACAACCGCGCAATTGCCCTTGCTTGCGGATCGTGACAAAAGCCCCTTCTTCTTTCGATAGCCGCGGGTCAGGCTCTTTAAATTCAAGCGTTTTTTTTGTTTTAACATATTCTTCCAACGTGGCGCGCGCAATATCAAGAAGCTTTTTCTTTTGCTCTCGTGTCAAATCCCCCGCTGCGCGGGAAGTTTCTTTCTGGTTTTCTCGATACATCACCATCGCCGAATATCCCACCACCTTTTGTTTGTCGCCGGTGACATCCCCCGAATTGGCATAGCGCAGCAATTCAACCCCTCGGATTCCCCTCATCCGGGCATACAAAATCGCCGCCGTTACCGGAACAAAGCCGCACATTTCCATGGTGCGCTGATAATTTTCTTTAAAGACTCCTTCGGCGTTGAGCGCTTGCACTGCGGAAAGTGTCCGCTGGTCCATAGCGCGCGCAAAGGCATCATCATGATAATGGGATAAATCCGTGCTGACCACAACCAAGACATCTTCTCGTTCGCCAATGATTTGGTGAAGGGCCAAAGCAAAATCATTGAGAAGTTGAAAACTCGGTTGGCCCATAATGACAGGAACAATTTTAAAATCCTTAAAAGTCTTCTGTAAAAATGGAAGCTCCACTTCGAGGGCATGCTCACGTTCAAAGGCGCGCGGTTCAAAATAAAAATTTTTATTTTGGGAGGCCAGCTTTTTGGTAAACTCAGCATCCACCTCCACCACGCCTAAAGGCGTCTGAAAACCTCCCTCGTCGTAGACGGAAATCCCGTCGAACCCAAAAAAATGGCTCGGTGCTAAAATCACGATTGTTTTATATTGATTGCGGCTCGCCGCCTTAAAGCTATAAGCCGCCACCGCGCCGGAATAAAAATACCCCGCGTGAGGAGCAACAAGGATATCGATATGTTTGTCTAAAGGGCTGAGATTCGCCTTCGCAAAATACTGGTCAATGTCTTTGGATAATTGGGCGGGATCAGCGCTGTAAAATTGTCCGCTGACATTGGGTTCTTTAATTTTAGGTTCGCCAAATGCAGATTTAGCCATAACAAGGATCGTAGCAAAAATGATGCCGAGAAGCAGTATGTTAAAAAAGGGGCCTCTTAACATCTTCCCGGATCGATCTGTTCTCATTGCGGGCATGACATCTCTGTTAGGACTTTCGCGGTTGTGTCATTGCGAGCCTGCCTGCCGGCAGGCAGGCGTTTTTTGCGAAGCAATCTTTTAAAATAGATTGCTTCGGCCAAAAATAGCCTCGCAATGGGCATAATACTCACAAAGTGTTGCTGCCCGTTTTTGTAAATATATGTTAATATGCGGGTTAAGTAATAAAAAAGATCGTTATCTCAAACCCGTTTCAGATAAAGGTAAAACATGTTAAAAAAAGCGTTGTTCGTGTGGTTCATTAAATGTAAAAAAATTTGGCAAAACTAGACAACGTAAGCAACGCTTCCGATGCCGGCAATGCAAAAAAACTTTTATTTGGAAAGAGCCTCATGTCAAAAAATATAACGAACAACATTGGTTCAAATTGTGGATCACTGAAAGTTATTCAGTTCGGCGTTTATGTCAATTGTCAGGTTATAGTCGTGCCAAGTTACAGCGCATTAATCAATATTGGTTAAGCCAAGAGCCACCAAAAAGCTCAATTGATCTTTCACGATACAAGTACCTGATTTACGATGGTACATATTTTCACAAAGATGGGTGCTTCATTTGTTTAATGGATACGATAAACCAAACGATTATCGCCAATATTTATACCGATCGTGAAGGCTTTAAAAGCACGCATCCGTGGTTCAATGATCTGAAATGCAAAGGCCTTAATCCCGACGCTGTTGCAATGGATGGAGAGATATCGGTTATGCGATCCATCCGGATGACTTGGCCTAAGATTAAGCTACAGCGTTGCTTGTATCATATTCAACGCGAAGGCATGCGCTGGTTAAGATCGCAACCAACAACGCAGGCTGGCAGAGAGCTAAGAATATTGCTTAATACTCTATGCCAGGTTAAGAATATCAAAGAACGAAACACTTTTATTAAAAGTTATCGGCAGTGGTTTAAAAAATACTATCGATTCATTCAATCACTGCCTAGAACTAACATTGCTTTCAAAGATTTAAAGCGCACGATTGTGCTTCTAAACAATGCTTTGCCGGATATGTTTCGTTATCTTATCAATCCGTTTTTACCGGCAACAACAAATGCACTGGAAAGTTTTTATTCAAGGCTCAAAGCTGATTACCGCAGGCATCGAGGCTTGAGCCAAAACAACAAAATCAGTTATTTAAAATGGTACTGTCATTGCAAAAATAGCAACACTTTGTGAGTATTATGCCCGCAATGACACTGGCAGGGTTTTCCGACAGTATCACTATAAACGTACAGCGTGCGGCATTGGGCGTACAGCGTAAACGAAATTAAAAAAGGAAGGTGTTTTATGGACAAGAATATAATTTCAAAAAAGATTGGACAAAACGAACGTCATGCGTTCTTTTTGAATTTTTTTAGCGCCGTACGCGGTACGCCGTGCGCCCGACGAGCTTTCACCATGGTCGAAATCATGCTGGTGGTGATTATCATCGGCATCTTGGCCGCCATGGTGATACCGAATTTGGCGGGGCGAGGGGAGCAGGCGCGCAAATCAGCGGCGCGCGCGGATATTGAGGCCAATATTTCCGCGGCTTTGGATTTGTATGAGTTAGACAATGGCCGGTATCCTTCCACCGAACAAGGGTTGTCCGCGTTATTGCATGAACCAACGAGCCCGCCGGCGCCAAAAAATTGGAACGGGCCTTATTTTAAAAAGAAAAAGATGCCTATGGACCCGTGGGGGCGGGAATATATTTATGTGAGCCCGGGAGTTCATAATCAAGACAGTTACGACTTGGCGTCTTTGGGCCCCGACGGAATCGAAAGCGAAGATGATGTTTCCAATTGGTCGGCGGAAGATCAGGCGGGGAAATAACAAGGTGGATTTTGGTCCCAATCCCGCGCGAAGGCAGGAAGCGTTCACTCTCATTGAAATTATTTTAGTTGTTTTGATTTTGGGCGTTGTGGTTGGGATGGCGG
>JAHFGF010000133.1 GCA_023247595.1 Candidatus Omnitrophota bacterium | reverse complement strand
TCGATATTATTTTGATCTTCGCGAAGCCAAGAAAGCGGCTGAAAAAATGGATACGCCTTTTACGCCTGCCATTGGCATCATCATTGCTTTGAACGAAGCGATCCGTTTAATAAAGAAGGAAGGCCTTCAGAATCTTTTTGCGCGTTACGCGCTTATGGCCAAGGCCACACGCGAGGCCGCTAAAGCGCTGGGTTTAAAAGTTTTTACAGATTCATCGTGCCTATCGAATGTTTTAACCGCGATTTCTCTGCCTGCCAACATCGACGGCGAAAAGCTCATGAAGATCATGCGCGATGAATACGGCATCACCGTTGCCGGAGGCCAGGACAAACTTAAAGGCAAAACAATCCGCATCGCTCACATGGGAATGATTGATGAATTTGACATCGTCTCAGGTATTGCCTGCCTGGAAAAGGTTTTGAAACAATTAGGACATACCTTTGACGTCGGCGCTGGTGTGGCCGCGGCACAAAAGGTTTTTAACGCGTAATATTCGGAAAGGTAGTTATGATGAAAATTTTAATCAGTGATAAGTTGGCCGAAGAAGGCATTGCCATTCTCAAAGAAGTTAAGGAATTTGAGGTGGTCTGCCAATACGGATTGAAACCGGAAGAGTTAAAAAAAATTATTGGTGACTTTGATGCGTTAATTATCCGAAGCGGTACAACTGTTACAGCGGATATTCTTGAAGCTTGTAAGAAATTAAAAGTCATCGGCCGCGCTGGTGTCGGGTTGGACAATGTGGATTTGAAAGCCGCCACCAAACGCGGAATCGTGGCCATGAACACCCCGGCCGGGAACACAACCTCGACGGCAGAACACACCATGAGCATGATCCTCGCTCTTTCGCGCAATATTCCGCAGGCCTATATGTCCATGAAATCAGGGAAGTGGGATCGCAATAAATTTAACGGCGTTGAGCTTCATGGAAAAATTTTGGGCATCATCGGTCTGGGACGAATCGGTTCAACCGTCGCCCGGATGGCGCAGGGTTTTGGAATGAACATCAAGGCCTATGATCCGTATCTATCTAGAGAAGTGGCAGCCCAAAAAGGAATCGATTTGGTTGAATTGGATGAGATTTATAAATCCGCTGATTACATCACCATTCATATCCCGATGAGCGATGAAACTAAGGGTATGATTGCGGACAAACAATTTGCGTTGTTGAAAAAAACTGTCCGGTTAGTCAATTGTGCCCGTGGAGGTATTATTGACGAACGTTCATTGGCAAAAGCTCTCGAGGAGAAAAGGATTGCCGGTTGCGCTCTGGATGTGTTTGAAGAAGAACCTTTGCCGGCTGATTCGCCGCTGTTGAAATTTGACAATGTGGTCGTAACGCCTCATTTAGGCGCTTCGACCTCAGAAGCACAGGTGAATGTGGCCATTGAAATCGCCCATGCGGTTAAAGACGCGCTTTTAGGCAAAGGCATTCGTAACGCTGCCAATTTCCCGTCGCTGTCAGAAGAAGCGTTCAAGGCCATTGAACCCTATATGGATTTGGCCGAGCGGATGGGAAAATGTCTGTCACAGTTGGTTCAGGGGCGTTTACAGGAATTGACCATTACCTATAGCGGAGCGGTAACCGCTCAAAAAGTTGCGCCTGTAACCATGGCATTGGCCAAGGGATTATTAGCGCCGGCTTTTGGAGATTCCGTTAATTCTATCAACGCGTTGGACATGGCTAAAGAACGCGGCATTAATATCCAGGAGATTGTATCCAACAAAGAAGTTGAATACGTCAACCGTATTAACGCTGAAATAAAAACGGATAAAGAAAAATTTGCCATGTGGGGAACACTCTCCAGCAATAATCAGCCGCGCATTGTTAAAATCAACAGCGTCTATGTGGAAGCTATTCCCGACGGGCATATGCTTTTCATTAATAATAACGACAAGCCCGGTATCGTCGGCGCGGTTGGAACGGTATTGGCCGAGGAAAATATCAATATTGCCGGAATCACTTTCGGCCGCGAAAAACAGGGCGGCCTGGCCGTCAGTATTGTGAATGTGGACAGCCAGATTCCCGAAGGCGTCATCGAGAAATTAAAGCAAACCAAAAATATCCTGCTGGTTAAAACAGTAAAGATCTGATAAGGGTGTATGCCTTTCATCAATGTTGTTGTTTATGGTATCGGCGATTTTTTCAGTCCATGTCATTTGTCCAGCATGGTTGTGTTTGCAGCGTTTTTGGGTTGGTTGAGGGGAAAACATTTATCGATAAAAAACCTGACGTATTATTTTCTTGTTTTGTATTTCATTGCCCTTAATTTTTTCTCGATGGGGGGCTTAATGAATATTTTGTATCCAAGAGAGTTCTTAACTTTTGGAAGGCTTTTTTATACAATCCTCGGCGCTATTTTTGTTGTGAAGGGCTTTTTTTGTTTTAAAGATTGGATACGAATTAATCAAAAAATTGTCTCCGTTGAAAAATCCATCTCGGAAGCCGGACAAAGTAAGCCGATCTTCAAGCTGTTCGGATTTCAGCTGATATTTTTTTGGGCGGTCTTTTTAAGCGGGATGTCGACCATTTGGCCTCCTAACAGATATATAAGTTTTTATGCCAATTATTTAAATGTGCCCGGAGAGAGAGTAAGCGTTGCATCGATGCTGTTTCTTTACAGTTTTATGTTGGTCGCGACGATGGGTTTGGCATTCCTTTTTTATTCATGGACTGAGCCGGGGGGATGGCTTTCAAAAATGCCGTCGAAGGTAAAAATTGTTTCATCGGCATATTTGTTGGGCTTAGGTTTCTGCCTGATTTATATTTTTCATTGATTGTGTAGAGTGATTTGATTCAAAAATTGTTATTGTTATTAATCCATTAATGAGGCTATCGTAATGAATATCGTTGTTTTTGGCGCCCAGTGGGGCGATGAAGGAAAAGGGAAATTAATCGACATCCTGTCGCAAAATGCCGATATCACGGCGCGCTATCAAGGAGGAAATAACGCAGGACATACTGTCATCGTTGGAAATGAAGAGTATGTTTTTCATTTAATACCTTCTGCGATATTGCACCGTCAGAAAGTTTGCGTCATCGGCAACGGAGTTGTCATCGACCCGGAATCTTTGTTAAAAGAATTAGCCGACCTGAGTGAGCGCGGTTTGAAGGTCAATCCCCAGCAATTTAAGATTGCGATTAACGCGCATGTGGTGATGCCGTATCACCGCGTTTTAGACGGATTGCGTGAGGGAAAACGAAAACATAAAATTGGAACGACCGGACGCGGCATCGGGCCTTGTTATGCCGATAAAGTTACGCGATGCGGAATCCGGATGGTTGATTTGTTAAACCCTAAAATTTTTAAAGCCAAATTGCAGGATAATCTCTCCGAGAAAAATGAAATTTTTCAAAAGGCTTTCGGGCATAAGGAATATCGGTTTGATGAAATTTATTCTGAATATCTTTCCTACGGAAAGAAATTAAAGCCTTTTATTTGCGACACGGCTCTTTATTTGAATGATCAAATCAGCAAAAAGAAATCCATATTGTTTGAAGGTGCCCAGGGTTCGTTTTTAGATATTGATTTCGGAACGTATCCGTTTGTGACTTCCTCGAATTCCTGCGTTTCCGGCGTGTGTTCGGGCAGCGGTGTTCCACCGACTAAAATTGACAAGATCATTGCGACGGTCAAAGCCTATACAACGCGCGTGGGCGAAGGTCCTTTTCCGACGGAATTTTCATCCAAAATGGATAATGAAATAAGGACCAAAGGCAAAGAGTTTGGGGCAACCACAGGCCGTCCCCGGCGCTGCGGATGGTTTGACGCTGTGCTGGTTCGGTATGCGTTAATCATCAACGGGGCCGATGAGTTGGCCATCATGAAATTGGATGTTTTGGATGATTTAAAGGAAATTAAAATTTGCACCAGCTACCGATATAAAGGGAAGGCCATTTTAGAGTTTCCGCATGATTACGAAGCTGTCAGCCAGGCCAAGCCTGTTTATGAAACGCTTCCGGGGTGGCAGGCTTCGACCCGGGGTATTCGAAAGTTTGATAAGCTGCCGGTTAATGCCCAAAAGTATATCAACCGGCTTGAAAAACTTTTGAAGGTCAGAATTAAGTATATTTCTGTTGGTTCAAAACGTGACGAAATTATTGTTAGATAACAAGTTATGAGGGCTTTATCGAGGCAAAAATCTTGACTTTAAAAAGAGGCTATGTTAATGTGGTGCCTGTAAAAGGAGAGGTTCATGAGACGAGATCTTAAAATATTTCTGTATTTTTTCATGGTTGGTCTTTTATTTGTTAGTTCTACGGGATGTACGTTTATCTTTCAAAAAGGCCGGCGCAATGATGCGACGGATCAGATTTCAAAACTTCAAGGAAATATCGATGAGTTGCAGCGGGCTAAAAATGAACTGGAAGACCGCTTAAAAAATGAGATTTCTGATAAGGAAGTCACCGTCCAGAGGCTTCAAAAAGGGCTCGTCATCACCTTTGTTTCGGAGGTTCTCTTTGATTCCGGAAAAGCGGAATTGCGTAAGGAATCTTTTAGTAAATTAGACAAAATCGTAACGGTTCTTCAGGAAACGGTTCCGGATTTAAACATCGGCATTGAAGGCCATACCGACAACGAACCTATCAAAAAATCAGGCTGGAAATCCAATTGGGAATTATCGTCACATCGCGCGTTGAGTGTTCTTTATTATTTAACCGAACATAGCGTCAACCCGAGCCGTTTAGCCGCTATTGGTTATGGTGAATATCATCCGGTTGACAACAATGATACTAAAGAAAGCCGTCAGAAAAATCGACGCGTGGAAATTGTCATTCTTCCTAAGGTTGAGAAGGAAAAGGGACAGGAAGCAAAGCAATAATTTCG
>JAHFGF010000132.1 GCA_023247595.1 Candidatus Omnitrophota bacterium | reverse complement strand
TGATGAAGCTGTTTGTATCGGAAAGGCGACCAGCGCCGAATCCTATTTGAGTATTCCCGCCATTATTTCAGCCGCTGAAATTACCGATGTTGAAGCCATCCATCCCGGTTACGGATTTTTGTCTGAAAATGCCCACTTCGCTGAAGTTTGTGAATCCTGTCATATCCGGTTTATTGGTCCCACTCCAGATGCTATCCGTAAAATGGGCGACAAGATTGTTGCCAAGGAAACCGTCAAAAAATTGGGCGTGCCGCTTACGCCCGGCGGAAACGGCATCATTTCTTCACAGGAAGAGGCCATCAAAGTTGCTCAAAAAATTAAGTATCCAGTCATTATTAAAGCCGTGGCCGGCGGCGGTGGAAAAGGCATGCGGGTATGCCACAATGACGTCTCTTTGGTCAATTATTTAAAACTGGCCCAAACAGAGGCGGAAGCAAATTTCGGCCGGGCGGACGTCTATATCGAAAAATATATTGAAGGCCCCCGTCACGTGGAGATTCAGATTCTCGCTGACCATCATGGGAATATCATTCACTTAGGTGAACGCGACTGCAGTGTTCAGCGCCGTCATCAAAAATTGGTGGAAGAATCTCCGTCTCCGGCGTTGAATGAATCACTGCGCAAGAAAATGGGAGAGGCGGCGATTAAGGCGGCTAAAAGCGTTAATTACCGCGGTGTTGGGACAGTTGAATTTCTCTTGGATAATAAGGGAAATTTTTATTTTATGGAGATGAATACCCGAATTCAGGTGGAACATCCGGTCACTGAAATGGTCACAGGCATTGACCTTGTCAAAGAACAGATTAAAATGGCTTTTGGGGAAAAATTGAAAATTAAACAGGACCAGGTGAAATTCAGCGGCCATGCCATTGAATGCCGAATCAACGCCGAGGATCCGGAAAATAATTTCATGCCCTGCCCCGGAAAGATTGAAGTTTTAAATCTGCCCGGCGGCCCGAATGTCCGGATGGACACGCACATTTATCAAGGTTATAAGATCAGCCCCTACTATGATTCAATGGTTGCCAAACTCATTGTGCACGGTAAAAACCGCAAAGAAGCCATTGCCACCATGAAACGAGCGCTGGATGAATTTTATTTGAGTCCGATTAAATCAACCGTCAGTTTGCAGCAAAAAATTATGAGCCATCCGAAATTCATTTCAGGTGAAGTCACGACCCATTTTTTGGAAGAAATGGGACGAATTGATGAAAAAGATGTAGTTGGGGGGCGTTTATGACGCGTGACAATAAACTCGATATTGGTTTTGTTCAGATCCATAAAAAAGTCATTGGTGATATCGCGGCCTCAGCCCTGCAGGAAGTGCAGGGGGTTAGATTGGCCTCCTTTGGCGTTATCAGCAAATTATTTGAATTGGTGGGACGGAAAAATTATCCCAGCGTCAACGTCACCGTCGACCAGGATAATCAGGTGAGCGTGGAAATTAAAGTGGCAATTGATTACGGATTAAATGTCCCCGATGTCGCCCGTCAGGTTCAGGATGTCGTACGTTTGGCGGTCGAACGGGCAGTTGATATTAATATCAAAGAAGTGAACGTCAATATCCAAGCTATCGAAAGGGGCACCTAATGTGGCTATTAACCCGTCTGGCTGTGTTCTTTTATTTGGCGATCATTCTGTCCACCGGATTGCTGTGTATTTTATTTTTTATCCATCAAATCAATCTCAATGACGTAGTTAAAATTTTAACCAATATTTATCAGGATACCCAATTGTCCACTCTTTTAACTTTGGTGGTTGGGTTTATCATGTTAGTCAGTTTATTTTGGGCTAATCTCATTTATGCCCGTCGTCAAAAAGAGCGGACCATTGCCTTTGATAATCCGGCTGGGCCTGTCAGCGTGTCATTAAGCGCGATGGAGGATCTCATCCGCCGGATTGTTGTCAGAGTTCCGGAAATTAAAGAAATTCGTCCGACTATCATCGCCACAAAAAAAGGATTAGATGTTGAGATCAAATTAATTTTAAGAACCGATGTTCACATTCCAGAGATGACGGCTAAATTACAGGATCTTATCCGCAGCAAGATTCAGGATGTCATCGGACTTGAAGGAAAAATCAACATCCGGATCCACGTGGTAAAAATTATCGCGGAAGATTTAAAATATCGAAGAGACAAAGGCAAGGCGGAAATAGAAGTTGACCCGACGCCGACAGTTCCATTTAGAGGATATCGGGCGTAATATAACTTGATTGAAATTTGGAAATTGAGAAGTTATGAAATTGGTTGAATCGATTTTATTTTTGATGAATTTTTAAAATTTCCAAATTTCCAAATTTCTTAATTTCGTAATTTCATTTAATCTCGACCAATATCCATGCGCATAAAATTGGAGACTTCATGAAGAAAATCGGCGTTTTAACCGGCGGGGCGGATTGTCCTGGTTTAAATTCTGTGATTAGGGCGATTGTCCGAAAGGGAATTCAGGAAGGTTACGTTGTCACCGGTATTAAAAACGGCTGGGTGGGATTAATCGAGAATGATACCAAGATTTTGGATTTGCGTTCAACGTCCGGCATTCTTGATCGCGGCGGTACAATCCTTGGAACATCCCGGGCTAATCCGCTGGATAATCCGGAACATCTGCAGCAGATCAAAGATAATTACAAGCGCAATGGTTTTGACGCCTTAATTACCGTCGGGGGAGAGGAAACGCTCAAGATTGCCTTGGCGTTGCATAAAAAAGGGATTGTGCGCGTTGTTGCGGTACCCAAGTCGATTGATAACGCGCTTTCCGGCACCGATTACGCCTTTGGTTTCGACACGGCGGTCAACATCGCCACCCAATGCATCGACCGGCTTCACACCACGGCGGAATCGCATCATCGCATCATGGTTATTGAGGTCATGGGGTTATATACCGGATGGATTGCTGTCCAGGCCGGTATTGCCGGCGGCGCGGATCTTATTCTCATTCCGGAAATTCCGGTTAATGTGGAAGAAGTTTGCGAATCTTTGAAAGAACGCCACAGACGCGGAAAGAATTTTAGTATCATTGTTATTTCTGAAGGAACAAAAATCAACGGTTTACCCTCACGCCAAAGTCACGACCTACAAATGCCCGGGGAAAAACGCAGATACGGCAGTGTCGGAGAAATTTTGGCAAAAATGATTGAGGATAATACCGGCTATGAAACACGCGTCAGTGTTTTGGGATATATCCAGCGCGGTGGAAGTCCGACGGCATTTGACCGGATTTTAAGTACGCGTTTCGGGGTCAAGGCGGTTGAGTTAATAACAGAAGGCAAGTTCGGTAAAATGGTGAGCTTGCGTGATAATAAAATAAGATACGTGGACATTGAAGAGGCTGTCAGCGAGCGCAAGACGGTGGATATGGAGCTGTTTGCCATAGCGGAAGTTTTTTCGTCTATAAAGTAGGGTGCAGATGGAACAGATGATTGAACAGATTTTTCAGGAATCGATTGCCGTCAAACAGGCAACGGTTAAATCGCTCAAACCAGTGATTAAGCAGGCAGCGTTGATCATTATTGACGCGTTAAAAAAAGATCAGCGTTTATTTTTTTTCGGTAACGGAGGTTCGGCGGCTGACAGTCAACATATTGCCGCTGAATTCATCGGACGTTTTATGAAAGAACGCCGGTCGCTTCCGGCCATGGCGTTAACTACTGATTCTTCCATTTTGACTGCGCTGGGCAATGACTATACGTTTGATATCGTTTTTGCCAGGCAATTAGAAGGCTTAGGCCGGCCTGGCGATGTGGCCTTTGGTATTTCGACGAGCGGTAATTCAAAAAACGTCATTGAAGGCATTAAGAAGGCAAAAGCGATTGGAATGAAAACCATTGGTTTGTTAGGCTGCGACGGCGGAAAGATTGCTCCGTTATGCGATGTGGCGATCATTGTTCCTTCACAGGTGACCGCACGGATCCAGGAATCGCAGTTATGCGTGGCGCATACGATTTGCCAATTGGCGGAAGACGCGATGGCGGGTTGATGAAAATAGAAGATAGAAGATGGTGGATGGTTTCCATCAACTATTAACCATCAACCATCTACCGCCCCCAAGGAATAAGCTTTATGAGTATACGATCAAAGGTCGTTAGTGTTGCTAAATTAAAAAAAGAAATTACTCGTCTGAGGAAATCCGGTAAGACGATCGCGTTTACCAACGGTTGTTTTGACATCCTTCATTATGGCCATGTGACCTATTTGGAAAAAGCCAAAAGAAAAGACCGTGTGCTTATTTTGGGGTTGAACAGTGATGATTCCGTTCGCCGCCTTAAAGGCCCGTCGAGGCCGGTTAATCCCCAGAAGGCGCGTGCCGCTGTTGTGGCTGCTTTGACAAGCGTTGACTATGTGACAATTTTTTCAGAGGACACACCGCTCAAATTGATTAATGCCGTTAAGCCTCATGTCTTAATTAAAGGGGCTGATTGGAAGGGAAAACCTGTTGTTGGTTCGGATATTGTTAAGGCGCATGGCGGCAGAGTTGAGTTTATTAAGTTTGTTGATCATTATTCGACAACAAAAATCATTGAGAGTGTCCGTCGTAAATGAGTAAATCGACTGAAGCGCGAAGATTGTGGCGGATTCTAGATGCGAATTTTAACCGCGCCAAAGAAGGTTTGCGTGTTTGTGAAGATGTCAGCCGGTATGCGTACGATTTAAGCGCTGAAACCCGGCAGTTGAAAAAAATCCGCCATGAATTATCAGGCATTCTGGAAGTTCTTGCGATTCGGGAATTGTTATTAGCACGGGCGGTGTCTTCGGATGTCGGCCGGTCTTCGACGGAAAGTGAATTTAAGAGAAGTAATTTGGCGGATGTTTTTTACGCGAACGCGCAGAGGGTGAAAGA
>JAHFGF010000131.1 GCA_023247595.1 Candidatus Omnitrophota bacterium | reverse complement strand
GATATTCCCGCTTATTGTTCTTGGTTTTGGAATCACATTAACCCTTTGGCCTTTTTATACTTGGGCTCCTGTAGGATATGCAACCGCGCCGACTTCCGTCAGCATGCTGCATGCCGGTGTTCTTAAAAAACTAGGCGCCTATGCGATCCTTCGCTTTGCCATTAGTCTGATGCCGCAAGCAGCTGCTATTTGGATGCCGATTGTCGCGACTTTGGCAGTGTTTAATATCCTGTATTGTGGTTTTGTTGCCCTAACTCAGCGCGACATCAAATATCTTTTAGGGTATTCCAGCTGCAGCCATATGGGATATATTCTGCTCGGTCTTGCTTGTATGGACGTTATCGGATTAAACGGTGTTGTCTTTTTGATGTTTGCTCACGGTATTTTAGCGGCCTTAGGTTTTGCCTTAACAGGATTTTTCGCTGACCAGACACAAACCCGAAATCTGGATGAATTAGGCGGCATTGCCAAACGCATGCCGTTTATCGCCACATGCTTTGCCATGATGGCCTTAGCTTCCGCCGGTGTTCCTGGTTTTGCCAATTTTGCCGCTGAAATCATGGTGCTGTTAGGTTCATGGGATCATTATCGCTGGCAAACTGTTTTAGCTGTCTTAGGCATTGTCATCACAGCGGTTTATATGCTTAAAACCATCCGGTTAGGGTTCCAGGGACCGATGAACCCGCGCTGGGCTAAACTGAATGACGCGCAAACGCCGATCCAAAAATTACCTTTTGTGTTATTGCTGGCCGCGTTAATTGCCGTCGGATGCTGGCCTTCGCTCATATTAAAAAATATCGATTCTGGAATTAAACCGATTGCTCAGCATATTCAGTTAAGCAATAACAGATAACTCCAGAAAAATTTAATCAGCAAAACCGGAATGATATGTCCGGATAAAAAGAAAACTGCAAAGTAGAGAGATCTATGTTTCCCATCATTGATTGGAATTTATTTTCACTGGAACTATTGATTACGGCCACGATCGTTGTTCTTGTCATCATGGATATCGCGCAGCCCAAAGATTCCAAGACTGACTGGATGGGCATCGTTAGTTTTGTCAGTATTTTTTCGTTGATTGCGTTTTGGTTTTTCAAAGGCAATGTTTCCGGAACAACTTTTGGCGGCATGTTCGTTGCTGATTCTTTATCGTGGTACTTTAAAGGATTTTTCTTAACCGCGATGATCTTTATCTTTACCATGACCCAGCAATACTTCCAGTCGCTGACAGAACGCCGCAATATTTTTTATCTTCTGCTTTGGCTGGCGCTTTTAGGCGCCTGTCTTTTGGCCTCCTCTGCCGATTTTCTTGTCCTTTTTATCAATCTGGAAATTCTCACCATTTCCCTTTATGTCATGACGGCCTATCTTAAAAGTGATAAGCATTCCATTGAAGCCGGCATGAAGTATTTAATCTTAGGCGCTTTATCGTCGGGATTCTTGCTCTTCGGCATCAGCTTTATCTATGGGGTTACGCATTCCACCCGTTTTGAAATGATCCAAAGTTATGTGGTTACCCATAGCATGGATCCCATTATGCTTTTTGCGTTAGTGCTTATTTTTGCCGCTGTCGGTTTTAAAATCGCCAGCGTTCCCTTTCATCTGTGGGTTCCGGATGTTTATCAAGGGGCTCCGACACCGGTTACCGCTTTCTTGTCTGTCGTATCGAAAGCTGCCGGTTTTATCATTTTGATCCGTTTATTTTTCGGCATCTTCAGCGCATGGCATGGTCAGTGGGCTACCGTCCTGGCGGTTCTCTCCGCCGTCACCATGTGCTACGGCAATTTAGCGGCCATGTTCCAAACAAATATTAAACGATTGTTGGGTTATTCGAGCATCGGACATGCCGGATATTTACTGATGGGCGCGGCGGCAGGCACTTCGCTTGGGGCAGCTGCAATTAATTTTTATCTGTTGGGATATTTGTTTACTAATCTTGCGGCATTTTTAGTAATTGTTCTATTTTCAATCGTTGCCAAAAGTGACGAATTAAAAGACTATGAAGGATTATCCAAACGCTCTGGCTTTCTGGCCGCCGCTCTTTTAATCGCACTGGTTTCCTTGGCCGGAGTTCCGCCGCTGGTTGGATTTTTCGGAAAATTCGCACTGCTCATGGCTGTCATTAAAAGTGATTTGATTTGGCTGGCATTGATTGCGGCTGTAAATATTGTTATTTCTTTCTATTATTATCTCAATGTTGTTAAGAAAATTTATGTTGATGCTCCCCGCGTTAATTCAGCCATAACGGTCGCGGCTCCTGTTCAAATAGTCCTTTGGCTGGCCCTTGTGGGAATCATCGGCATTGGCATCTTTCAGGGACCGTTTCTCGACGCTGCTATAACATCCGTTCATGGCATGTCCTTTACAACCCGCTTTATTTCTCTGCCTTTTTAATCAGCAAAAAATTCAAACTCGAAATTGTAGGGGATGGTTTTAAACCAGCCCCTGCGTTTTTATTATCATCTGATTCTTAGTGATACTATTTGGCAGGATAAAACCACTGGCGCAGGACAATGGGCGTGACGATGGTCGTAATAAGGCTCATAAAAATAATGGCAGCGTAAATTTCTTGGTTAATGAGTTTTTGATTTAACCCAATCAGCGCTACAATCATCGCCACTTCACCGCGCGGCGACATACCAAAACCAATAATGGCTGAATCCCTAAAAGAAAATCCCATGCTTCTGGCCGGAAGAAAACAACCAACCACTTTTGTTAAAATGGCGACCAGTGTTAAAATCGATAAAAACCAAAAAACTTTAAGCGTCAAGACATGCGTATCGACTAAAATCCCTAACGAGACAAAGAAAATGGAAGCAAAAATAATATGAAGATAATCCGCCCCCTGCTTATAATTCTTGCCGTATTTGATCACAACGCCTTCCAAAGAAATTCCCGCAATAAATGCTCCCACAATCGATGACAATCCCAATACTTCCGCGAGCATGGCGTACAGAAAGGCAATCATCATGACAAAAATAAAGACGAATTCGGGGAATTTTTGGGAAAGCGGTGTTCGGTCAATGCGTTCAACGAAATGACTTAAGTATTTACTGCCGATATAGATTCCTGCGGCCAGAAATAAAGAGGCTTTTAGCAAAGGTTCTAAAACCGTCAAAAAAGAAAACGAGCCGACAACCAATTGCTTTGATAAAGACAAGGCCAATAAACTCAGAACGTCATCAATAACCGCGGCTCCAATGATTGCCTTTGCCGCCTCAGTTTGAAGCTTTCCCATTTCCTTTAACACATTGGCTGTAATGGCAATGCTTGTTGCCGTTAATGCCGTGCCGGTAAAAACCGCGTTTTCAAAACTATATCCAAAAGCCTTTGTAATTAAATACCCGCCCACCCACGGAACGATGACGCCGACCAAGGCTATCCACACATAACGAAGATTAAAGATTTCTTTGAGCTTGAATTCCAGTCCGACGACAAACAACAAAATGATCGCGCCCAAATGCGCAACGCTTTGCACAAAGTCCGTATAGGTGATCCACCCAAGAAAGCTGGGACCAATAAACAGACCCACTAAAATTTCGCCAATAACAGCGGATTGGTTGATTCGCGTAGCCAGAATATATCCAGCCAGGGAAACAAACAAAAGCAGGCTCATTTGAAATTCAATGGAAGATGTGAAATGCGCGGTCATTAGATTTATGTTTTAATGATTAGTTGGATTGCTGGTTTGAAAAACTTTCAATGGTAAAAAATAAAAACTATTCGTCCATCAAACGTTTTTTATTGTAAATCATGCTTTCGCGGGAATATTCTGCGGTATCTAGTTTTCCTGTGTCCATGCGGATTGCGTCTTCCGGGCAAACTTCCACGCAAAATCCGCAATACACACATTTCCCCAGATCCAGAATGAATTCGGCGGGATATTTTTCAACATTGGGATCTGGATGTTCAGCCGCTGTAATCTCAATGCATCTGGCTGGACACACCGTCTCGCACATCATGCAGGCCACGCAGCGGGGAGAACCATCTTCGCGTTTCATTAACCGATGACGGGTTCTTAGACGTTTGGCCAAAGGCCTTGGCTGTTCGGGATATTGATAGGTCACTGCCGCAGCTTTGTCTTTGTAAAGACCGAATAAATGCAGAATATGCAAAGCTAAGTTTCTGAAGAAATGACACGACGTCAGCCATACGCCGCTGACAACCGTTGGGATGTATGTGCTTTCCCACAGGTCAATTCCCGACGGTTCTTCTGCTTCCAGGCGCGTTTCATTTGCGCAACACGCATGGCCGCGTAAGGGCTATTCGGATCAAAATATTGTTCTAATTCTTTGCGTCGTTCTTCACTCGAATAAGGCATAATAATCCTAGTTTAAAAGAGTAATTACAACCGCGGTCACGGCAATATTGATTAACGAAGTCGGCAGAAGTATTTTCCAGCCCAGCTTCATCAGCTGATCATAACGAAACCGCGGCAATGTCCAGCGGATCGTCATAAGAAGCCAGATAAAGAAACTTATTTTCGTAAAAAAGGATAAGACTCCAAGGATAACAACCGTCAAATTTGATAAAGCGATGGTAGTGCCCCACGGAAAATGAAATCCGTCGGGAAAAAGATAAGGAACCTGCCATCCGCCGCAAAACAATGTCGCCATTAAAGCGGAAACCAAAACTGTTTCAACCAAATCCGCTAAAAAGAACAATCCGAATTTCATGCCGCTGTATTCCACGAAATAACCGATGATTTCCGATTCTCCTTCGGGCAAATCAAAAGGAATGCGTTTGGTCTCGGCGGTCGCGGCTGTTAAAAACAATAAAAACGCCAACGGCTGAACAAACATTCCCCACTTGGGAAGCCAGCCGAACAAATATTCGCCCTGGGCGC
>JAHFGF010000130.1 GCA_023247595.1 Candidatus Omnitrophota bacterium | reverse complement strand
ATAAAACGTGAATCTGTAACGGCAATGCCGCATTTAAATCCGTCGATTTTTCCATGGCCGGTAATAACAGCGTCAGATAATTCGGTAAACTCCTGGTCTGCCTTTAATTTTTCCTTGTAGGTTTTAGGGCCGCAGAATTTTAGCGGGTCCAAGGAAGTCATATCCTTGTCATGTTCCGTAAACGTTCCTTCATCCAAAAGAATTGCCACGCGTTCTCTGGCCGTCAAGGACATGTGATAATTGCATTTTGCGCAGACGTTTAAATTGGTTTTTAATTCTTTGCTGTAGGTGGGATTATCGCAGCCAGGGCATTTGGTCCAAAGCCCGTCGGGGATTTCTTTGCGCTTGACCTTGACAAAAGTGTAATTGCTTTTTCCGAATAGCGCAGTCATAAGATTAGGTTTAACCCATTTTATGAATGGTTAAGCCGGAAAGAACTTTGGGATAGAAATAGGTTGTTTTAGGCGGCATGCGTTCTCCGGTTAAGGCAATGGCTCTTAACTGTTTGATAAGAACGGCATTCATGATAAACGCCGCATCCGCCTGGTTTTCGTCGACCATGGTTGTCGCGTGGTCCATATCTTTGGTGTAAAGAATATCTTCTGACGCCACGCCGATTCGGTCAAAAACCAATGATTTCAAAATCGACGCGTCCAGGTTACGGTATTCTTTGGTCCCGCCCTGAACCAGCTTATCGATTAACGATTTATTTTTGAGACGTAAAAGCCGGATGCCCATGCGGTCATAAAGTCCAAAGGCGTGCTCATTCTGTCCGGCTTTAGCAAGCAGGATTAATAAATCCGCCTTGCTTCTAATTTTGTCGATACGGAAATATTCTTCCAAGAAATCTAATTGCGTTGGAAACTGCTTAACAATCCGGTGCATGGGAAAAATCTGAAGGTCCGGCGAATCCATATTGGTAAAATAGGTCATCACATAATTAAACGGTTCATTCCCAGTCAGCCTTGACCTTGTTTTCATGCGCGTCCGACGGTATTCCTGCGCCACTTCAAAGCGGTGATGACCGTCGGCAATAAAAAGCTGCTGTCCTTCAAGGACATTTTCAATAGCGGCAATATGTTCCGGATTGTCCATGCGCCAAAGGATATGGCGGACTTTATCTTGATCAGTCACATCAATAAGCGGTTTGGTTGTCGAAACCTCTTTGACGAAAATGGTTTCAACTTTCTTTTGACGGTCGGAAAAACAAACAAAGATACAGCTTAACGCGGCTTTAAGTGAACTCCACAAGGTCAACCTGTCCGTCTTAGCTGACGCATGCGTATTTTCATGAGGATAAATTTTAGTTCCCGAATCATCGCCCAGCTTCATCAATGAAATAAAACCGAGCCGGCTATGTTTTTGCCCGCGAATTTTGTATTCCTGTTTGTAATAATAAATGGCCGGCTTTTCATCCTGGATCAAAATATTTTTAGTCAGCCAATCTTCGAAAGTTTTATGCGCGCGGCTATAACGGTTGTCTCTGGAATTGTCTTTGGCAGTCTCTTTGGGAAGCTCTAGACGGATAAAATTATACGGATTGACCTTATAAAACTCGTCCTGCTGTTCTTTAGAGATAACATCATATGGAGGGCACATGACCTCGTTAAAATTTTTTATTTTTTCCGGATTGTAATAAACCGCTTGAAATGCCTTAATCGCTGCCATTCAATTTAACCTTTCAAATCGTTATTTAAGTTCGTAGCGCAGTTGAGAGGACTTTTTATAAGCTAACCCGCTGCAGAATACATAAACGGCAGCTGCAAGACTCCCACCCGTAATATCTGCCAACCAGTCAGTTAAATCTGACGATCGGCCTGCCACAAAGGACTGATGAAACTCATCCGTAATTCCATAAAACGCTACAAATGCTACGGCCAAAACCCAGATCATCAGTCCCCAACGCCGTTGACTGGTATGGCTAACAGCCCTGGCGACCAAAACCGCCAAAATGGCATATTCACTCATATGGATCAGCTTATCCGAGAACGAAATCGCTTCGGGTATCGCCTTACCAGGGATGGCTGAAACACCAAAGATCATACAACAATAAAGAATAACTGGAAACCAGTATTTCAAGAATTTCAACGTGTTTCCTTTCTGAAAAAAAGACATTGTAACAAATGCTTTACCAAATGAACAGTTCTTTTTCCGTTACGCCTGGTATTCGCCTGGTATTTGATTTTGTCCGGTTGGCCGTTTAAAGACCGCCCATTCCGGATTAGGCTTTGCAGGAATGACCGCCGCCGGATGCACAGCCGCAGCCTGAAGAAGGAGCAGCTGCCGGTTTTTCAGACGGTTTAGCCTCAGACTTACGCTTGTAATCTGTTTCATAGAATCCGGATCCCTTAAAAATCATTCCTGATCCGGAACCAATCAACCGCTGAAGCTTTGATTTGGAACATTTGGGGCATTTGACGAGTTTGGCATCGGTCATAGACTGAAGCGTTTCAAAGGCATGACCGCAGGCAGAACATTCATATTCATAAGTTGGCATTTTTGCATCCTCCTCTTTAGAGTTTCCCAGGAGTCCAGTCGCCAGCGTCCCAGTCAATTGTTTTGTCTGGGATACTGGCGACTGAATTCTAGGGAACTACTTAAACACTTTCTTCAATTTATCCTTAATCGACTCATTGGAGTCCACGTCCTCACCCGTTTGCCGGGCAAATTCTTCTAATAACGACTTTTGCTGCGATGTCAGCCGTGTCGGGACTTCAACCATGACTCTGGCGTATAAATCGCCGGTACCGTGGCTATGCGGGTCAGGCATTCCTTTTCCCTTCAGGCGAAACACCTTGCCGCTCTGTGTTCCGGCGGGTATCTTCATGGAAACAGAACCGTTTAAAGTCGCAACAGGAACCTCCGCACCTAAAGCCGTTTTCACAAAACTGACCCTTAAATCCATATGCAAATCCTGATCGTTTCTTTTAAAAATCTCGTGCGGCAGCACTTTGATAAATAAATACAAATTCCCCGGGCCGGCAGGACCGACTTCTCCCTCACCCATCACCCTTAGCTGTGAATCATTATCCACACCGGCAGGAATCTTGACTTCAATATTGCGCGTCACCCGAACAACGCCTTGCCCTGAACATTCAGGACAAAAATTCTTAATAATCTTTCCGCGCCCCTGACAAGCAGAACAAGTCTGCGCCATGCGAAAAAATCCGCTGGACATAACCACCTGTCCTTGGCCATGACAGGTGGGACAAGTTTTTAAATCGCTTTCGCTTTTAGCGCCGCTGCCATTGCAGGCCTGGCAATGTTCATGCCGCGGCACTTTAATTGTTTTTTTCACGCCCGAAAAGGCTTCTTCTAAAGTGATTTCTGTTTCATATTGGATATCCCGCCCACGGCTTCTGCGATTGGACCGGCCTCCTCCAAAAACATCGCCCCCGCCGCCAAACATTTGGCTGAGAATATCATTGAGATTAACTCCCGCTCCGCCTTCAAAAATACTGCTGAAATCAGCGCCCTTAAAAATGTCTTCAGCTGTAAAATTCTGGTCGATTCCGGCATGACCATGCTGGTCGTACAATTGACGTTTTTGCGTGTCTGAAAGAACGCCGTACGCCTCGGAAATTTCTTTAAACTTTTCTTCCGCTGCTTTTTTTTCATTTTCCGCAACGCGGTCGGGATGATATTTAAGCGCGAGGGATCGATAGGCCTTCTTGATATCTGCCAGGTTTGCGGTCTTTGCAACCCCAAGGATTTCGTAATAATCTTTTTTCATTAATTCCCGCCTATTTTTCCCGTAAAAATATTTTACAATTCGGGCATGACTCTAAATCATACGTATATTGATTGCGTTTGGCCTTGAGGCTGAAGAAAAATAAATTTTGACACTTAGGACATTTCCAATAATTGATAATAAAAATTAAAATACTGACAAGGCCGATACCAACAAATCCGGAAATCTGCGCAGGCGTTAATCCGTCAATGGAAACTAAAGGCACTTTTTGATGTTTGGCATAGCCGCAGAAAATCTGTAAGACCAAAAGCAATGTCACGACACCATAGGAAAAAATTTTTAAGTTTCGCCTTTGTACACCATACTGCCAAATAAATCTATTGCCCTTCTTCATATTGACCTATCAAAAACAACCAATCCCGCCTCAAGGCAGGATTGGTTGTTTGGTGATCATCTTATTTATCATCTTTAACTTTAAAATCAGCGTCGATGACATCATCTTTGCCATCACCCTGGCCGGACTGATCAGACTGTGACTGGCCGCCGGATTGATGTGAAGCGCCGCCCGTATCTGCACCGGCGCCCGCACCAGCACCCTGCTGGGCTGCGGTGGCTTTATACATTTCCTCGGCGAGCTTATGACTGACCTTCTCCAATGCCTCGGACGCGCTTTTAACAGCCGTCAAATTTTTATCTTTGATCGCCGTCTTAAGGGCGTTTAATTCCCGTTCGACATTTTCTTTGTCGGTGGCGGACACTTTATCGCCGTAATCCTTAAGCGCTTTTTCCATCTGATAAACCAGGACGTTGGCCTGATTAACAGCTTCCACTTCCTCTTTTTTCTTTTTATCTTCTTCGGCAAACTTCTCGGCTTCTTTAACCATCTTCTGAATTTCTTCATCCGACAGCTTTTTAGGAGCGGTGATTTTAATCGTCTGTTCCTTGCCGGTTCCTTTATCTTTGTCAGCCACATGAACGATGCCGTCGGCATCAATATCAAAGGTCACCTCAATCTGAGGAATTCCACGCGGCGCCGGAGGAAGCCCGACTAAATCAAAACGTCCAAGTTCCGTATTATCATTGGCCATTTGGCGTTCGCCCTGCAAAACGCGGATGGTGACCGCCGGCTGATTGTCTTCGGCCGTCGAGAAAACCTGGCTTTTCTTGGCCGGAATTGTTGTATTGCGTTCAAT
>JAHFGF010000129.1 GCA_023247595.1 Candidatus Omnitrophota bacterium | reverse complement strand
TGTTCAAATCGCCGAGGCTCAAATATTCCCCCGCGCCCAGGCCGTAATAATTATTTGGGAGCTCCCAACTTTCTGGACGAATAGAGAATATCTGCTCTTCGCTATGTCCAACATCGCCTTTGTGAATAAGGATAAGACCCTCTTCTTGCGAATCATCAGACTTCTCGTCTTGCTTCGCTTTTTCGAGCATCTTTTTTCGATGATAAATGTGAAACGCAATCCACTTACCCAGATAGACAACCGCCCAAAATAGTTGCGTTAATTTAAAAAACCATTTTTCTAATTTAAAAATGACCTTGGCCAGGACTTTGACGATCATTCCCTCAAGTTTCGACGTGATAATGTGGCTTGTCTTTGACTTTGTCTCATAAGACTTATTGCGGTTGAATTGGATCGGACTCGAAACCTGGGCAGCTTGAACCACGACATCCGCCGAAAGCCTAACCGCATGAATTAATGTTCCCTGCATCGCCAATTGTTCCGTCTCATCGACAGGTGTTGGGCCAAAACTTGCCTGCCTGCCCAATGAAATCACAGTGAACCATCCGCGTTTGTGGTAAGTAACAGCATCCTTTGAAATCGGAAGCCCCTTACCTGAAGTAATTCGATCCTCCGTCCAGCTGGACGTATATCCAGGCCTCATACATTGCAGAATTTCCGGCATCCCACGCCCCAAATCTCTCGCGATGATTTCAATACCAAATCCTAAATCCCTGGCCAAAACCAAACCCGGCCCCTTGGAATGAATTTTAATATTTTTCTCTAACTCAAAAAGAACAAAATACAATGCGTCGTCGCCGCCCTTAATGATTGGCTCTCCAATCGTCATTTCAATACTCTCTCGCGAAAATCCCATTTTTTGGATCAAATCTTGGCCCAAAACATGGTCATTGCGAATTGCCATCAGGTTGATTCGATAACCGGCATAAACTTGATACCCGTAGTGATTCTTTAAAATTGTCCATCCCGCTCTATCGCCATTCAATAAGCTGTCCACTATTTGAATGACACTTGGATCAATAGTCGGTGCCCAAGCATCTGTTAACACTATTGGACTCGAAGCTGTACCGATTTTAATGATGACATACGCGCCGCGGCCGAGGAACTCCAGGGTTGCGGATTCGCGGCTCGAGAGCCCCATCGTTGAATTGGTGCCGGCCGGCACCAATTGACCGCCGGCTTTTTTCCATAACCGCGCGGGAACAGAAAGCCAGCCGTCATGCCCAATCCGGGCGTAATCCAGACGACGACCAATAACAGAGAAATTTTCCCCGGGATACGGCAGCGGCAAAATGTATCGGGCAACGAATTGTTCCAAAACCTTTTCGTCTGGAAAGACAAAAAGTAAATTCTGGTTCGGCCACGCGAGCGCCAAAATTCCCCGCGAGCGTTTCAACGCGCGGCGCAGCTCCTCGGGAAGATTGATACTCACGTTCCGACCTGACAAAACATAGTCACGGCTGACGGCATGAAGTTCACCGAATACTCCCGGCAAATCAAAAGGACGCATGACGATTTTTGGTTGAACGGTCTGCGGCTGGATTTTTCGCGAGATTTCAGTTCGAACAAATTGTTTGCCGTGTTCAACCGGCTGAGTTTGCGGCGCTGTCCTATCCCGACGGTGACTCCGGATATCCGCAAGCCTTTGCCATGCCTCATACTGTTCTTTGCTGATGATCGGGCGAACCGATTGAGTTCGCGCGGTTTCTGCCGAGCGGCGCGCTCTGAACATAGCGTTGATGTCGGGGTTGACGGAAAAAAGCGACGGATGTGAAAGATCAAGCTCGATAGCGCCGCTCACAACCGGCAGCTCAATCTCAAGCCTCGAAGACTTTGAAATCTTGCCCTGGCGGAGAATATATTTCCCGTCGGAATTTCTCCTCGAGATATAAAACAGGACTCTCGAGTCGATGCTGTCAAAATGCCCGCGTGAGGCCAGAACAATCGTTGCGATGACGTCGGAAAATTGCTGCGCCTTGTACGGCAGAATGAAAACGCTTAAGTCATGTCCGTTGGCGTCATTATAGACATCCAGCCTGTTTTGGTTATGCCAGCGGGCGCGCGTTGATCTTCGCTTGAAAACCACGACGATGTCCGGCAATCCTTCGCTCAGGCGAAAATGATAGCGGCTTGAAACATCACCAGGATTATACGTCTTGACCGACGAACTGACGCGCGTGGAAGCCGGTTTAAGAAGATCCGCTGCTTTTGGTTTGTTCCTTTTGCGTTGCGAGTCTTTTGCGCGCAACCTTTCATCTATCTTTTGTAATCTTTCAACAACCCAATGCATATATCGAGGATTTCGCTTGCCCTTTTTATCCATCGCGCTAATCAACGTTTCAATTTCCGAATCAAACTGCAAACGATCCCATGGATTTAGCATGAAATCCATGATGTCTTCTTTGAAACCGTAAATGTCCAATTTTAATCCTGACCGGGTTAACGGTCCGCTAAGACCAAAGTCGATCACCCTGATATCCGGACGGGCAATGATATTTTCCGGTTTCACATCACGATGCGTCACGCCATGATCATGCAGCCTTGCCAATATCCCGGCAACTTCGCGCAGATAAGCGATCTTCTTTTTCCATGAAAAATCGGAAAAATAACTGACAGTCTTGCTTTTAGGCCTTGCGCGCAAATGGATATAAATACGGCCATCATTGGTTTTTCCGTGCCCGATTATTACAGTAATGCCCGATTCCATAAAACCGTTGAGCCGAAATAAAACATTGGCCTCATTGATCAGATATCCAATACGTCTTTTAGCTGCTCGCTGCGGAGTGGCCCTGACGACTTTATAAAAGTCTCCCGTCATTCTAAATGCCTCAGGATCGAAATAGATCTCGGCGTTCAGGGGTTTCTCTAACCGCATTTTTTTCAATGCCGAGAGATCTAATGTTTTACTCTCGAACGGAATTCTTGAATCAAAACCAGGAAGGGCTTTAATTCCACTTCGAATGACCGGCGAGCTGGATTTATTTTGATATTGCTCTAACTCCGTTTGAACAATCGGCGCCATCCCGATGCCTTTGACCATCTCGCCTAACTGCACCATGTCCGCTTTCGGATTCCAGACGGCAACAGGCACAAATAATAGCGCGTGCATGAGCCCGGCTTTACTGTCGTCGGAATAACGGACCCAATCTTTCTTCTTACTGGGATTCTGGTCGAAAGACAACGTCTCAATGGCCATGCCGATGTCAACCGGCTGCTGGCCCGGAATGTAGAAATAAACGGAACGGAGCGTATAGGTGACGAAAAGATTTATGCGCAGGCTCAGGTCCGCGTCGTTACGCATGGAAGACCAGTGCTGCTGCACGAGGTTCGCGCCGTAATCCTTTTCAATGACCTGTATGGCGTATTCAATGAGCGGCAGTAACAGGTGACTGGAATAATAATCCTGCCTTGCCGTATAAACATGTTCGCTATCGACAACGATTAATATCCCGGACTGACGGGTCTCATTTGCGGTTTGCATGTCCTTGAAGCGCAAGAAAAATTCCAGCTCCTGAGCGCTCGCCGCGCGCAGATTAATCTCAATCAAAAATCTCTCCGCCGGCTGCCGGTCGTTTGTCAAAAATTTGACCGGAGAACTTGCGGCTAATGAACCTTGATTCATTTGTCCTTTGTATCGCGCCACTGACATATCAACAGCTTCAACTGCGGGATGATTAACAATTTCTTGACGAAATATTTGACGGTTCTGTTCACGAATGGCCTGGAAGAATAATCTGATCTCATCCGTGGTGAACGGTGAACTCTTTCGGGTTAAATTGATCAGACGGAAATCCACTGTCGGACGATCGCTTTTTGGTATTGCCTCGAGGATGTCGCCTCTTCGCATCTCATCCGTCAGAACAATGACTCCGTTATTAAATTCGTGCACATATCCATAGGCCTCCGGGGTCACATCAATCTGAAGACCAACCTTTGCTGACAATTTTTCCATTTCTGCTGCCAGGTTCTGATATCCAAAACCACCCATCAACGACTCACCGTTACGTAATGAAATGGCAAAGTCAATATCCTTGGGCGGGACATGAAAATCTCCACGGGCCAAAGAACCCGCCAGGTAATAGCGCGTTAAGACTCTCTCATCGAGATATCGTCCAAGAATTTCCATAATTTTATTAATCACAGAAACATGCGCAACCAGAAAACCCTCTCGCAAGCGTTCAGAGACACTCGAAGAACTGGCAGCGTCTCCTTGGCCAATCGCACGGAATTTTGCCGTGATTCCTTGATCATCAAATTTGATCACATCCAGATATTTCTTAAAATACGATATGGATCGATTGGTCGGTGACAAAGGTTTTGCCGCTACTTCGGCATTGGGGTACGCGTTGGCAATGGCTCTGACCATACGCTGGAACATTTCCTCCCCTAGTCCTTTATGCCGGAAATATTCAGCAGTCGCTGTGTCAGTTTTGCCAATCGACAAATGATGAATGATTACCTTTACGGGACGATCCATGAATTTCGTGCTCGCGAAAATATCAAATCGCAAAACAAATTCGTAATCCTCCAGGCCAAAACTACCATCCACAATGTTGGCGGCTTCATCAAAACGCTTCTTCTTGTCGATCAAAACGAAATGATCATATCCTTCAATAGAACTGCCATCGGCGCGGTAGCGCACAACCATTGACAAACAAACCAAATCGTCGTCGTGCGCGGATGAATACTTCAAGGCGTTTTCCAACAATGAACCGATATCTTCGTGCAGTCCGTGGACATTGATTGAAACCAGGTCGTTCCACTTGTTCAATTCCTTAAAGGCCTGGTATGTTTTTGATTCGGGACGGACTAAAACAGACAAATCAATTCCTTTGACTCTCGGCTGGATATTCTGCCCAGCGTGACGCCTTGCCCACTCTTTCTTGCCCAACCTGATGCCTCTTTTTCTTA
>JAHFGF010000128.1 GCA_023247595.1 Candidatus Omnitrophota bacterium | reverse complement strand
TGTTGAGAATCAGGGAAAGAAGTACAAGCGCATTCACCGCGACCAATTGACTTTGTTTGAAGGGTTGTGATCACCTCATCAGGGAAAAGATACCTCGGGGCTTGCCCCGGGGTAGTTCATTCTGCCAAAGTCCCATGCGTTGACACGCCTGGCGTAAAATGTTACTATCTTCGCTCACTGGAGAGGTGGCTGAGTGGTTGAAAGCGGCGGTCTTGAAAACCGTTAAGGACGCAAGTCCTTCCAGAGTTCGAATCTCTGCCTCTCCGTTCTGCTTCGCCCCAATGCTTTCGCGTTGGGGCTACGCAGCAACTTCGTTCTTTTACAAGGCGAAGCAGAACGCTGCTGCGAAGCGCCATTGGAGTTATTTGAAGGCAAGCGCGAAGCAGAGCAGAACGCCGCTGCGAAGCCGTACCAGAGTTTTTTGATGGCGACGGCGAAGCAGGGCGATAAATATATGTATGTCGTTTATATTCTCAGAAGCATCAATCATCCTGATCGTCTTTATATTGGTCTTACGACCGATTTAGAAAAGCGTTTATAATCACATAACGCTGATACCTCGTCTTATAGCAAACGCTATACTCCTTGGGAACTTGAAGTAAGTATTGATCTCAAAGATAAGAAGGCTGCGGAAGACCTTGAGAAATATTTGAAGCAGGTGAAGTAAAACCTGCCATTTGATTTAAGCTTTAAATTTAGGAATATATGGGATTGCTGCGGATTTGTTTAGCTTTGGCCGTTATTTCCTCTCACACCTGCGAATTGATTCCCTTCAAAATGACCTATGGATTTTTTGCCGTAAAGATCTTTTTTGTCATATCCGGATTTTATATGGCATTGGTCTTAAATGAGAAGTATTTCCTGCAGAAAAATGCGTATCAAACGTTTATTGTGAACCGAATTCTCCGTTTGTATCCTCTTTACATTGTGGTTTTTATCCTTAGCCTGATCGTTTATGTTTTATTTGCCGTGTTTATAGGATGGAGTAATGTTCATCAAAGTTATAACGTGAATTTAATGAACCCGTATGAATATTTTTGGCAAAATGTGGATTGTTTTAAAAATAATTGGTTTTTGTTCTTCAGTCTTGTTTTTTCCAATATTTTCATTTTAGGATTAGATGTTTTGAATTTTTTTAAAACTCCAAGCCCGCAAATTATTCCCCAGGCATGGACATTAAGCCTGGAATTTTATTTTTATTTTATGGCCCCGTTCTTGGTCCGTCAGAAAACATTGCGGCTTTTGATTTTATTCATGCTCAGTGTTTGCGCAAGATTGTGGTTTGCCCAGCAAGGATTTGTAAATGATCCGTGGTCTTTTCGTTTCTTTCCGTTTGAGTTGGCCTTTTTTTTGCTCGGGATTTTTTCCTATCGGATTTACCAGAAAATACGGCACGTAAAGATTCCTAAAATCGTTTTTATAATATTTTTATTTATTGTCCTGGCTCCGATTTTAGATTGGGAGACCCTCAAAGTTTTTACTGTCTTAAACACGAGCTGGAATGGTGTAATCGTATTCTGCCTGCAATTTTTGGGGATCGTTATTGGATTGCCTGTGATTTTTTCCTATACCAAAGATATTGCCTTTGACCGCTGGATAGGGGAGTTTTCTTATCCGATGTATGTCATTCATTTTTTAGTGATTTATTTATTGCAAAGCATCCTTGGGATTTCCCAGAAAGATAGCCTTTTTGGCTGGCTGGCCGCGAGTATCTGCTTTATTATTTCATTTTTCTTATTATACGTTTTCATATATCCTCTTGAACGTATGCGCAGCAAACGTCAGTTGAGTCACAAGATATAAAAGAATTTTTTAAAAAAGTTTCTCTCTAATTCTCAAATGTTTGTTCTTTTTTGAAGCAAATGCTGCGTGTAAAATCTGTGTTTTTGTTGTATATCAATCCTTGATTCATATTCGAGCGGATTAACATTTTCGCCCATTCTTATGAAAAATGTTATACTTATTCCGCAATTCCCCCTAAATTAAGTACCCCATGTCCGGTAGATTGTAGCGCTATTAATCTAAATCCTATATTGAAGAATAGGTGTTTTTTGATTTAAGGTTTATGTATGACAAGAAAGTCAAATTTTCTTTTAGGGCGGATTTTAGTTGATAAAGGGGTTATATCTTCCAACCAGCTGGAAACAGCCCTTTTAGAGCAGAAGACCCATAAAGTTCGATTAGGCGATCTATTGCTTCGCCTTGGTTTTATTGAAGATGTGTTAGATGTCCTGCCATCCGTCAGCGAACAGTTGGGCGTTCCTTATACACGTTTAAAGGATAAGGAAATTCCTTCGGAAGCTGTTTCCACAATACCTTCACAAATCGCCACGCATTTTAAGATTATCCCAGTAACCGTTGAAAACAATACATTAACCGTTGCAGCGGTTGACCCGCATAATGTGGACATGCTTGATGTCTTGAGTATGGTATTTTCCGGAAACGTTAAAATAGTCCTTTCCAGCGAAAAGGATGTTATGGAGGCTATCAGGCGGTATTACGGAGTCGGGGCGGAAACTATTGACCGGATGATGGGTTCGTCCATTGGGAAGAATGAAGAGGTCCAGAAAGTTGATGACATCACTCAGCTGGACGATGACGCTTCAATCGGTAAATTTATCAACCAAATCCTTTGGGAAGCCTATAAAGATCGGGCGACCGATATTCACATTGAACCTTATGAAAATCGTTTGCAAATCCGTTATCGCATTGACGGAATCCTGCATGACGCGCGCGTGCCGGCGAATATCTGGCATTTTCGCGACTCCATTGCTTCACGTATCAAAATCATGTCAAATTTAAATATCGCTGAACGCCGGCTTGCTCAAGACGGACGGTTTAAGGTTAAGATGGATGAGCTGGAGCTTGATTTGCGCGTTTCTTTTCTTCCAACGCAGAATGGGGAAAGCATTGCCATCCGCATTTTGTCGTCGTCGAAGCTGTATTCGCTGGGCGAATTAGGAATGGGCGCGCGTGATTTAAAGACACTTGAAAACCTCATCAGCCGAACCCACGGAATTATATTTGTCACTGGTCCAACCGGCAGCGGAAAAACAACAACGTTGTACGCCTGTCTTTCTCAGTTAGATCGATCGCAGCGCAAAATCATCACCATTGAAGACCCTATTGAATATCGCCTCGACGGAACAACTCAAATCCAGGTGCATCCGGCCATTGGGCTTACCTTTGCCTCAGGGCTGCGTTCGATGTTACGGCATGACCCAGACGTTATGATGGTGGGAGAAGTACGCGATCTTGAAACAGCACAAATTGCTGTCCAGATTGCTCTGACCGGCCATCTGGTTTTTTCCACGCTGCATACCAACGATGCCGCAAGCGGTGTTACGCGGTTAGTGGATATGGGAGTTGAGCCTTATTTGATTACTAGTTCAGTTGAATGCTTTATCGCCCAGCGTTTGGTGCGCCTGCTTTGCCCGCGCTGTAAACAGGCTGGCCGGTTGAGTGAACAAGTTGCAGCGGATTTTGGAATTAAACCGGCTGATAGGAAGGGCATACAGATTTATGAACCCAAAGGATGCTCACACTGCAATGACACCGGTTTTCATGGGCGTCAGGGGATTTATGAATTTTTGGTGCTGAATGATGAGATTCGTCAGCTCATTATGGCCCGCGCGCCTGTGTCTGCCATAAAAGACGCGGCGGTTAAGGCTGGCATGCAGACCATGCTGCAGGATGGATGGCGCAAGGTGTCTTCAGGTATTACTTCTCCGTCGGAAATTTTACGGGTGGTTAGAGAAGATGGTTAGGTCTAACAGTAACATATTTTTAATAATTTATTTATGACACAATTTACGTATCAAGCAAAAAATGAGATGCATCAGTCGGTCAACGGAACGGTTGAGGCTGATTCATTGGATGCCGCGGTTAACCAAGTGATCGGTTTGGGATTTGTTCCGCTTGATATTCGTCCGGTGGAAATTTCCCAAGGCAGGACTTCAACTAAGAATTTAAATTTGTCTTTTGGATTTCGTAAAGTCCAGCGAACCCAGGTTGTTTTTTTTATCCGGCAAATCAGCGATTTGATTAGCGCGGGCGTCAATGTGCTGCGCGCTTTAACGCTGACGGCCCGGCAAACGCGGCATCCGTATTTTAAAGAAATAATAACAGGGATGAGTGAACAGGTGCGCGACGGAGGAACGCTGTCGGAGTCGATGGCGCGCTATCCGGATGTTTTTCCAAAAGTCTACGTGAATTTGCTTAAAGCCGGTGAAGCAAGCGGCAAATTAGGCGAGGTATTAAGCCGTCTGGCGGAATTGGCCCAGCGCGATTTAGACACTCGAAGTCAGATTGTTGCCGCGCTTATTTATCCCTGTTTGATTCTTATCGTCGGAACAATTACCATTTTAGCGCTTTTAACTTGGGTTGTTCCAAAACTGACCGGCATTTTTGAGGATTTCGATCAGGCATTGCCCACGCCCACGCTGGTGCTGATAGGGATGAGTGATTTTATTTTAAGATTTTGGCCGTTGTTGATTGCTTTAGTTGTCATGGCGGTAGCTGGTCTATATCGGATTAAAACGACAGTCTGGGGACGGCTGTGGTTTGACCGGATCAAGTTAAGTTTGCCGGTTTTGGGCGGTCTTATTCACAGTGTTGAAATCGGACGTTTTGCCCGCACCATGGCCACACTTTTGGGTAACGGTGTTTCTATGATTACAGCTCTTGAGGTCACGTCTCAAGTCATGGGACATGAATTGATTCGACAGGAAGTTATGAATGTTGTTAAAGCGGTCAGCCAGGGTTCCAGTTTAAATGGGGCTCTTAAAAAGAGTAATCTCTTTCCTGAATCTGTGGTCACAATGGTTGCCGTCGGTGAGGAATCAGGACAAATTCATCAGGGGTTGGCACGCATGGCGGAGTTTTTTGAGAATCAGGCGCAGAGGACGATGAAAACGATTACGGCATTAATCGAACCGGTCCTGATTTTGGTTCTGGGAATGGCGGTGGGATTTG
>JAHFGF010000127.1 GCA_023247595.1 Candidatus Omnitrophota bacterium | reverse complement strand
CGTCGGCCGGTTGCTGGCGATGGCTAGAATATACCCTTCTTGACTTAAATCATCCAGTAATTTTTTAGCACCCGGAAGAAACTTGACCCCTGTTTTCAAAGACTGTTTATGGTGCTTTCGGTAAATATCCAAAACCTTAGGGGCATGTTCACAGCCGACAAATTTTTCCAACAGCTGTTTATCGCCCCAACCCACCGATCTTTTAATAGTCATTGCTGACACCGTCGGAAAACCAGCCCGTTTTAAGGCATAATTCATGGACTGTTCCACCGCTTTATAGGCATTTACAAGGGTTCCATCTAAATCAAAGATCACAGCTTTTAATTTTTTTGCCATTTTGAAAGAACTATTATTTGGTACTTTTTCCGCTGACTAAAAAAAGCATGAATAAACCCGCCACCGCAAGGACTCCGCCGATAACGCCTTTAAAAACAATCATGAGGCTAGCCCACTCCCGCAAAACCAAAGTAATACCACCCAGAACACAGATGATTCCCAACACGGTCAGTAACATATTTTTAAAAATAACGTTACTCATCGTTATCCTCGGTGCTTTCTACATCTCTGGGTTGAGTTTTCCACCGGCGGTGCATCCAGCCCCATTCCTGCGGATATTTACGGATATAAATTTCAATGATTTGGGTTACTTTCTCCATACAAGCAAAGATTGTGGCCTCATCGTTTTCTTTAATTTCAATATGGAATGGTTTCTCAATAATAATCTTATGCTTGTCGTCTTCAACGCGGTGGGTAAAAACTGGGACAATTGGGGCTCCGGTACGCATCGCAAAAACAGCTGGACCCGTCGGAGTTGATGCCTTGCGCCCAAAGAAATTCACAAAGACGCCGCCTTTCATGCCGAAATTCTGATCCGCCGGAATAAACAATGATTCATTGTTACGTAACGTACGCAGCGCCCTGGCCACACACGTTGTGCGCGGCAGGCTGTAAATCGTTTTTAATCCGAACTTATCTCGCAGCTGGATAAAATCCTTTTCGATTTTCTCATCACGGCTTGGGCGCAAAATCACGCTCGTTGGAAATCCTTCCTGGACCATGCGTAAAAGCATTAAGGGAAAATTCCCATAATGCGCGCTGACGAGTATAACGCCCTTCCCCTCTTTTAACGCGTCCTGCAGATAATGGATATTCTCAAAGAAAGCTTTCTCCTTAATCATGCGCGGATGGTCGGAATAATAGAGAAGCTCAATCATCCCGCGGCCGAGATTGGAAAAACATTCCCGCATGATGCGTTCCTTTTGCACATCCGGAATGGATGCCCCGAAAGCAATATCAAGACTTTCCTTAGCGGTGTCACGCTTAGGCTTCACTAATAAATAGCCCACCGCGATGATAAAGTTAGTTATCGCCTTGACCGCGCCGTAAGGAATGATGCGAAACAATACCCGGAAGAAATAAAACGCATTGCGGGCAATGGCTCGCTTGAATACTTTTTGATTAAACTTTCCCATAAGTGAATTTTATAAACGGAAGGAGAACCGTTGCGCAACGCTTCCTAAATTTCGTTCTGATCTTGATTCGTTCAAAAAATTGGCTGTTACTTGACCTATTTTCTTGATAAAAAACTATCCAAACATTAACCTAAAACACGCTTAATCTGAGCGACCAAATATTGAGGGTTAATCGGTTTTGTCAAATGTCCGATGCCGCCCGCTTCCAATTCAGCCTGAACATCGTCGGGAGAATCCTTGGAAGTTAAAAAAAGAACCGGAATATCTTTAAGCGCGGGGTTCTTTTTTATCTGCACGCAGACCGCCCGTCCTTTGATGCCCGGCAGAATCACATCCAGAATGATAATATCCGGTTTGTGAGTTTGAGCCATCTGCAGGCCTTCTTCACCGGTTTTAGCTGAAACAACCCCAAAGCCGTTGGATGTCAGAATAGGCTCCAACATCTTGTGAATGGATAAATCATCATCGACAATCAAGACTTTTTTCATTTCCTTATCCTTTTCTAATGAACATTTTCGACTTATAAAAACAAACCATGCCGCAATCAAAGAAAACATCAGGGGGATTAAATATCCCGCCTGAAAAACATCCTTAGCCTGTTGAACAAAACGGTACAGATCCAAAGTCAATAAGACCGCGACCGCAGCGCAAAGGTACTGCAACGGACGCCAAAACTTATTTTTCCCTATTCCAGCGACGGCGGCGAACAGATAAAAAACAGACAGCAAAAACACAATATTTAGAAACCGTTCATCGCCGGAAAGAGACGCCGCTGCCGATTTTCCTACTCTGTCAATCAACACCGGAATTTCAAACAGGAGAATACGCAGAGCACCAACCAGTTCACAAAAAAACAATATCTTCAAGCCTATGGCTTTACTATTCATGACGCATATTTTTTTCGGTTGGTTCGATTATTAGCTCTTTTTGCGTAACCCTGGCATAGTATACACACAAAACATAAATATGTAAAAATATCTCCCGCTTTTGTGTAAAACGTAGTCGAGGAATTTAACGGCGCCCAAAATACGGATGTCCCGTCAATATATGTTTTCTTACCTCCGGCATTCTGGACAAACTTCATAAATCGGCCGTAAGGGTCAATGAAACAACTGATTCCGGTATTCGCCGCCCGCACAAGAGCCCGGCGGGTTTCAATCGTTCTAAAAATAGCGGCCTGCAGATGGAGAAACGGCTCTTTCGTATCGCCGAACCAAGCATCGTTGGTTATGTTAATTAAAAGATGCGCGCCGTTTAAAACAAACCGGCGCGTGATATAGGCCAGCGTGTCTTCAAAACAAACTGCCGTAGAAAACCGGATATCTTTTTGCCGGATAGGCCATGTGAACACTCTTGCTTTTGTGCCGGGTGAGAAATCTTCTATCGGTATGAGGTCAGCCAAAAAAGACAGCTGTTTTCGAAACGGCAAAAATTCGCCAAACGGCACTAAATGAAATTTGTCATAGCGCTGGTTCATTTTACCGTCGGGTGTAATCAAAAGCGCGGAATTATAATATTTGGATGATTCCTGAGCAACGACCCCTATTAATAAAGGAATATTTTCCGCCCTAGAAAACTCCCGGACGTCCTCCATCAGTTGCGGCATCTCTTCAATCAATCCGGGAAACGCGGTTTCAGGCCAGATCAAAAAGTCCGGATGCTCATTGAGCGCGGCTTTAGAAAGAGTTAAATATTTCTGAATGGTAAACGCTCGGTTCTCCTGCATCCACTTTTCTTCCTGAGGGATGTTGCCCTGGATCACGCCGACCTTCACATAGGGCATTGGCACCGGATGGGATAAACGAAACAAACCATACCCATACACCATTAAAAGTATACACAAAAGTCCGGCATTCATTTTGATGAGCGACGGATGCTTGAGATCCGTCATGCCAAAGACATATGCCAAGTTTTCTTTAATCAGCACATTGACAGCAACCACCAAAAAAGTAATGCCATACGTTCCCGTGATATCCGCTATTTGGATAAGGGCAGTGTTCTGGTACTGCGTATGCGAAAGCGTGACCCAGCCGAAACCGGAAAGAAAATTAGAGCGGAAATATTCCAGTGAAACCCAAAGACAGGCATAAAAAAGGATTCGTTTTCCCAAAGACTGCCGGTTAAACAACAAATAACCCAGCGCGAAGAATCCAAAAAACAAAGAAAGATAACTGGTCAGTAAAAACGCCCCGGCCCACGTGACGTATTTAAACCAATACAACGTTCCGGCATAAAAAATGAATCCGGTAAAAAAACTTAAACCAAACGCGCCGCGCCTTGTTTTTCCGTCGATGGCAAAAAACCATGGAACAAGCGCAAACCAGACGAGCGGACTGTAATCAAATTTAGGAAAGGATAAAATCAGCAAAACGGAAGAAAGCAAACACAACAATAACGAACCAAAACGAGGATGTTTTTTAAAGAATGGGATCATAGATAATGGTAGGGGCGGGTTTAAAACCCGCCCTTACACTTCAAATATTCATGCCGCAGCATTTTTTATATTTCTTGCCGCTGCCGCAGGGACAGGGATCGTTGCGTCCGACTTTCGGATGCTGTGATGAGGCAACAGGCTGGGCAGCAGCCGCTTTTCTGACGCTGGTTGACTCAAGTGTGGCGGCCGAAGGATCAGCGGACGCGGCGTTCAAACTAGAAAATTCATTGTGAATCGCCTTCTGCGGAATCGCCGCGAAAACACTGCGCTTCTTTTCTTCATCCACATTCATGCGTAATTTCAGAATCATCTCGGCGAGATCCTGATGAATAGATTCATACATCACCTGAAACATTTTAAAACCTTCGCGCTTATATTCAATCAGCGGATCGCGCTGGCCCAACGCGCGCAAACTAATTCCTTCCTTGAGGTGATCCATGGCAAACAAATGATCTTTCCATTTCGTATCAATGACATGAAGAAGGATCATGCGTTCCAAATGCCGCAGATGTTCGCTGGAAAGTTCTTTTTCTTTGTCCTGATAGGCCATGAGCAGCTGGCTTGAAATCAGCTCTTTGGCTTCTTCCGACGGCATTCCTTCCAACTGGCCTTTAATCGGAGTCAGGTCATAAGCAAATTTTGTTTTTAAATAACTCTCAAGCCCGACTAAATCTGAAGCTTCCTGGCCTTGGACAAACAAAAACTGCTCAACAATCACAACGCCGGTTTTCTTGATTGAATCCACGATAAAATCCTTAACGTTATCTCCTTCAAGAATCGAACGGCGCAAATTATAGATAACCTCACGCTGTTTATTCATGACGTTATCGTATTCAATCAATTGTTTACGGATTTCAAAGTTATAATTTTCAACGCGTTTCTGGGCGGTTTCAAGGCTTCGGGAAACGAGCGGAGATTCAATCACCTGCCCTTCTTCCATACCGAGCGAATTCATGACAGAAATAATTCTATCCCCGGCAAACAAACGCATCAGATCGTCTTCCAGAGAAACATAAAACCTGGACGACCCCGGATCTCCCTGACGGCCGGAACGGCCGCGCAGCTGATTATCGATACGCCGCGATTCATGGCGTTCCGTACCG
>JAHFGF010000126.1 GCA_023247595.1 Candidatus Omnitrophota bacterium | reverse complement strand
AACGAGGTCATGGCATAATGCGCGCCGACGCGCAGCAAATCAACAACAGAAGGCTGAACCATGCTCTTATAAGCGTGCGCCCCATTTTTGATTTCAGCAACATTGCTGGGCGCGTTTTCCAGATATTTCATAAATGCCGGCTCCAGATCAGCTCCGCAAACTTCCTTGGCCAGCTGAATCGCGCGCGCGGCGTATTTCATGATCTGAATAGTTTCAATGCCGGAAATGTCGTCGAAAAACCAGCCGCAGCTGGTGTACATCAGCATCGCGTTATACTGCATTTCAAGAAGCTTGAGACAGCGGATTTTTTCGCTATCATTCAAATCGCGAGAGGTATTGTTTCGAAGAAACTGATCAATGGTATCAATATTCCGGTTAAGAATCACATCAATATAGGCATCGCGCATTCTCCAGGTATCGACGGTATAACTCGATAATTCATGCTGATAGATTGAACACAATTCATCACGCAGCCAATCCAAAGCCTGACGCAATGCCACACGCCACTGCTGCTGCCATCCCTGGTTCATCCCCGTACTGCAGCCGCAGTTCGACCGCCATCGTTCCACCCCATGCGCGCAACTCCAGGAACTGTTCTCAAAAATCTCCACCTCGTAAGCCGGAGGAAATTTCTCCATGAATTCGCCGTAAATCGTCAACGACACATCTTTTCTTGCTGTTAAAATATTCAGGCAATACGCCAGCGCCATGTCCCCGAATTTATGATGATGGCCGTACGTTTCGCCGTCGGTGGCCATATGAACCAGCTGTGCCCCTTGGCTTGAAGTGAACGCCCTGGTCAAACGATCGGCTAAAATTTCTCCGTTATTTAAAAGCCCTTCGAATGCAACGCCTTGAGAAATCGGGCCGTCATAAAAAAACAGAACAATGCTTCTTCCCGACGGAAGATTACAGACATACGCCATTTTAGGGTCAATCTTTTGGTCCGCCACATTAATCCATGCAGACCCTTCTTTTAATTCACGGATCCGCTTAGCCTGCCTGGGCGCCAACACTGTAAATTTAATACCCATCTCTGCCATAAGATCTAATGATTCAAGATCCACAGCCGTTTCAGCCAACCACATGCCCTCAGGTTTGCGGTGAAAGCGATATTGGAAATCTCTGATGCCCCAATAAATCTGCGTGCGTTTATCCCGGGTATTGGCCAGCGGCATAATGATGTGATTATAAACCTGAGCAATCGCGCTTCCGTGGCCTGAAAAAATATTCTGGCTTAAGCGATCCGCATCGAGAACCGCCCGGTAAACATCCGGAGACTTTTGTTCCATCCAGGATAATAGCGTCGGGCCAAAGTTAAAACTGATTTTGGAATAGTTATTGATGATATCAATGATGAATTGCTGATTGTCGAGGATTCGCGCGGCGCCGTTGCGGGCATAACTCTCCACCGTCACGCGTTCATTCCAGTCATGGTAAGGAAAAGCGGAATCCTGAACTTCAACTTGGTCTAGCCAGGGATTTTCACGGGGAGGCTGATAGAAGTGTCCGTGGATGCAAACATATTTATTCAAGGGTAACACTCCAAATAAAAAATAAATAACCCGAAAATTTAGAAGCGCATTGGAGCTTTATTAACCCTTGGATCTGATTTTAGCGCGGCCTTGCCGCTTTTGAACTTCCAGTTCCGTCGGTAATGAACCCATGTTATAAATCAGATCGTTAAACGCCCCGACCTCGCGCTCGACCAAACTTACAAATGTCCGGCGGCTGCGGGTTGTATAATTAATTTTGTCTTCCCGGGCAAGCCAACCTAAGGCCTGTAAAACAACGGTGTTGTTTTCCCGTAATAAACGCGGCAGCTGGGACACATTGGTCTCGCCATTCTGCCCCAGAAACCGCCATGCTTTTCCGGCCGTCTCAATAACTTTTTCTTTCATCGTAATCCTCCTTGAATATCAATTAATAATTCCAGTTTTATTTTATTCGCGCGGCCAAACGCGGTCAAGCCTGTCCGCGATTTTATTCCCGCTTTAAATAAATCACGCTTAACGGAGGAACGGTCAGCGCAAATGAATACGGCCTGCCGTGAAAACTAACTTCCTGCGTTTCTTTTCTGCCCATATTTCCCTGGCCGCTGCCGCCATAGTAGGACGAATCGCTGTTAAAGATTTCGATCCAGGTTCCGCCTTCAGGAGCGCCCACCCGATAATCATAATAGGTCGTCGGCGTAAAATTACAGATGACAATTATTTTCTCATCAATCCCGATTCCCTTTCGGATAAAACTGATAACGCCCTGAGTATAGTCATTGAGATCAATCCATTCAAAGCCATGCGAACTAAAATCCTTCTGAAACAGGGCTTTTTCTTTTCGATACAGATGATTTAAATCAGCGACCAACTTCTGAATCCCCTTATGACGGTCATACTGCGTTAAATGCCAGTCCAAACTGCTGTCGTGATTCCATTCATCCCATTGAGCGAATTCCTGTCCCATGAAAAGAAGTTTTTTGCCTGGATGCGCGTACATATACGCAAACAACAGCCGCAAATTGGCGAACTTTTGCCATTCATCGCCGGGCATTTTTGAAATCAACGATTTCTTGCCGTGCACGACTTCATCGTGCGAAAGAGAAAGTACAAAGTTTTCCGTGAAGGAATACATAAAACTAAAGGTCAGATCATTGTGGTGATATTTGCGGAAGACCGGATCTTTGGAAATGTAAAGAAGAGTGTCATGCATCCAGCCCATGTTCCATTTCATGCCGAAGCCCAACCCTCCCAGATGCACCGGCCTGGAAACCCCCGACCAAGCGGTTGATTCCTCGGCGATCATTTGTACGTCGGGGTAATATTCATAAACCGCTTCGTTCAAACGTTTCATAAAATTGATTGCGTCGATATTTTCCCGACCGCCGTATTCGTTGGGGATCCATTCTCCGCCTTTTCTGGAATAATCCAAATACAGCATGGATGCGACCGCGTCCACGCGCAGGCCGTCCACATGAAATTTTTCAAACCAGAACAAAGCGCTGGAAATTAAAAATTCCTTAACCTCATTGCGACCGTAATTAAAAATGTAACTGCTCCAGTCCGGATGAAAGCCCTTGCGCGGATCGGCATGTTCATACAGATGCGTGCCGTCAAAGTAAGCTAAACCAACTTCATCACCCGGAAAATGCGACGGCACCCAATCCAGGATAACCCCAATATCATTTTGATGCAGATAATCGACGAGATACATAAAATCCTGCGGCGTCCCGTAACGGCTGGTTGGAGAAAAATAACCAACGCCCTGATAGCCCCACGAGCCGTCGAAAGGATATTCCATCACAGGCATGAACTCGACATGGGTGAACCCCATCATTTTAATATATTCAGCTAATGGGACGGCTAATTCCCGATACGTTAACGATCGGTTATTTTCTTCCATTTTTCTGCGCCAAGAACCAAGCTGCAGTTCGTAAATGGAAACCGGAGCCTGAAGAGAATTATGCCAACGGCGGTGGCTCATCCAATCGGCATCCTGCCACTGATAGTGCGTATCCCAAACAATGGACGCGGTTTTCGGAGCCACTTCATTATAAAAACCAATAGGGTCTTTCTTTTCGACCTGATAATTATGCTCTTTGGAAACAATAAAATATTTATAAACTTCCCCTTTTAAAATTCCAGGGATAAACCCTTCCCAAATCCCTGAACCGTCCCAGCGAACGGCAAGCGCGTGGGTGTCGCGGTTCCAGCCGTTAAAATTTCCAATGACCGAAACCTTCAAAGCATTAGGAACCCAGGCGGCAAAATACGTCCCTTCAACCCCGTCGACGGTCATGATATGCGCGCCTAACTTCTCATACAAACGAAAATGAGACCCCTCTTTAAAAAGATAGATATCGTGTTCAGTTATTAAGCTTTGATCGTAACGGACATTGAGCGCAGATGGATAGGAAAATCGCTGGTCTAATTTATTTTGAGGTTCATTCATAGATGAGTCCCCTGTACTGGTTTAAAAAAACCGCCATCGTTCTCCAAAATAAATAGTAGGAACAAATTGATAGGTTGCTTTTACAAATGTCTTGAAATGGAAACGTATTATATCTGCGGGCACTGCTAGCCGCAATTGATTTGTTAACAATATTCTAAAACTTTTACATCTCCCGCATCAATTGGCAGAGCCAGCTGTTATTTCCCGCCCAAAAACCCTGAAAACCGCTGAGCATTCATTGGAAACACGCCGCCTTCGCTGACCGCCTTGACATCCTCAACAGAATAAAACGCCTTTGGATTAAATTTTTTGATGATGGCAATGACTTTGTCATGCTGGCACCTGTCGACAACTGTAAAAATCAAATTGACCTTGCCGGTGGCCCCCTGGGCGTCCAAACAGGTTACGCCATAGCCTTGTTTTTTCAAATGCTCAAAAAGTTCTGTCGCGTCCTTTCGGGTGATGACACGGATGACTTCCAGACCTACGGCGATTTTCTCCTCAATAATCATCCCCACAAAATTCCCGGTTGCAAAACCGCCGGCAAAGGCAATGTACGTTACAAAATTGTCCATTCCCAAAAGCACCTGACGAACAGCCAAAAGCCAGATCAAGACTTCAACAAAACCAAGAAACGGCACTAAAATTCTGCGCCCTCTTGCCAAAAGCAGGATGCGGATGGTACCGATGGTTACGTCGCAAATACGCGCTAAAAAAATCAACAGCGGCAAAACGACCCAATGATAGGCCGTAGAATTTAAAAAAGCTTCATTCATAAATCACGCATCAAATTTCTTTCAATAAACTGATTATGCCTGGCGTAAATATCCCCACGTGTGCAGCTTATCACTGTCCTCATACCAGCGGTCCCCGATATCATTGCGGTAATACATATTCGGAATCATCACATTGGCTATCCTGTGATACACCTGGGCCTGAGCCTGTTTCATCGTCGGGCCTGTCCCTACCACAATCAAAGCGACCCCTGAATTTCCAGCTACCAGCCATTCATCGTCAACTTTTTTGATATCCCCAATATGTATGCCTTCAAGATTAGGTTTTTTAAACAGTATAACGCCATCTTTGGAATAGGCCTCAAACGT
>JAHFGF010000125.1 GCA_023247595.1 Candidatus Omnitrophota bacterium | reverse complement strand
ATGTGTCTCCGATTGTGGAAAAGTTAAAAATCAAGAATTCTTCGGATGTGGTTTATGCCGTGACAAATCTTAAAACAGGAAAACAGGAATTTTTTACCGGCGATGAATTGATCGCTGAACGTTTGCAGATCCGGCTGGAAGGTTATGAGACGGCGGTGTTGACCGTTCAGGAAGTGGGCGTCCTGGGGAATAATCAAGGGGAAGATTCTGAGCCTATTATTGTTTCCGCCGTTTTTGGAAAATTTGTCGAAAGCCTTATGGGCATGGCGGAATGGTTTATCCCGAAAGTCGAGACTCAAGATTTAAATGAAGATGTGAAATATTCTGCGGCGCAAATTAATCTTCGGCTTATCCGAGCCGCGTATTTGCGGTATGGCACGCAATATAAACCCCAACGGATCAGGTTTAATTTTGTTTTCAGAAGCCTGGAGAAGTATATTTTAGAAGATAATTTTAAAGCCTTTGAATCGTTATTCTTTAATCTCGCGTTTATGTCCGAAGGAAAAGATAAAATCAGGAACATTAATGTTTCTGACCTGACTGTAATTTTTCATGACCTTTTAATCAAGCATCCGAATTTAAAAGAAAAAATCAGGGATTGGTTAAATCAAATTGTTGAAAAATCACCCCGGCCAGAAAGCAAAACAGCAGCTAAAAAAGTGGCCCGCTGGATGGAAGTCGGTATTCTTGTTTTCGTTTCGCCTGAAGCCCTTCCGGTTTCTAAAGAGGGCGGGATGGCGAACGTCGTCGGGCAATTCGCCCAGGTTTTGGCCGAGAGCGGTTTAAGAGTTTATATCATTACGCCCTGGTATTATAAAAATAAAAAAGGCGAGAACATTAAAAATAAGATTTTTCCGGGGAAAATTCGGTACACCGGTAAAATGGCTCCTGTTTATATCGGCCGTCATGGCATGGCCCGGGCTTCGATTGCCCACGCCCGGCTTCTGGAAGAGAAATATTCCCAGGTTGATTATATCCTTCTGGATAATCCGCAATTTGCGGATGTCCTTTACGGCCCGGCGGATAAAGAACATGAATCGTTGCGCGCTGTTTTCTTGTCGCTGGGCGCGCTTGAAGCGATGAAGATGATGAATATCCATCCGAACATCATCGCTGGCCACGATTGGATGACCGCGCCTTTGATGGCGCATTTAAATTCCCAAAATTCTTTGTTCAAGAAAGACCCTCATTTCGCGGAAACTAAAACGATCGGCTGGGTCCATAACAATGGTTCGGATTATCAATTTAAGGTTGAACGTTATCAAAACGGGATTGATCTGCTGGGCAATTTAGGTTTGCCGGCGGAAGATTATGCCTGGTTCCTCGATCCCCATGACGGGAGCCGGATTAATTTTATGGCCGCCTTTATCCGTCATGCCAATTACGTCGTCGCGGTCAGCCCTGGACAGCGCGATGATTATGTTAAAACCGACGCGAAAGGCGGCGGCGAAGGCTTTCGTCATATTTTTGAACAATTGTTGAACGAGTGGCGGTTGTTTGCGCTGGAGAATGGAATCTTTCAACGGGAATTACAGGTAAAGATGTTTGGTAAGTCAATTTTTGAAGTCGACCGCAATGACCGGGCGGCTGTGGCGGAATTTATGCGATTGGTGAGAGAGAGTAATCAAAAATCCAAGAAAATTATTGGTCTTCATCATCCGGAATTTTGGCCGGCTTCCAACGGCAAAGCGGTTGATTTGGAAAATCATTTAGTCGTTAACATGGTTTCACGCATGGATGGCCAAAAAGGCATTCCCATTGTGGTTGAATTTGTCCGTCGGGTCATCCGCAGCGGAGAATTTTTTGATGTATCATTTATTTTTGCCGGGACTGGAGACCCGAATTTAGTCGATCAGATTAAAGCGCTGGTCTATGAATTCCCGGGGCGCGTAGGTTATCCCGGCGGGGCAGTATCCGACCAGGACCCGACGGGGATTTTCTATCACGCCCATAATGTCGGTGATATGCCCGTCGCGCCATCGTTTTATGAGCCTGGTGGAATTTCTCCCAAGGAGGGGCAAGCCCTGGCCGGGGTGTGTTTAGCTTCCCATCGCCAAGGGTTGATTTCAACGGTTAAGACCGCCTTTATTCCGGAATTTGCAAGCTTTTTTGGTATTGAAACGGATGAGCCGAACGCCAACGGGGCCAGGTTTATTATTGATGACCATAATTTTGAACGCACTATTCAAAATAAATTAATCGCGTTCAGGATTCTTTATCGTTTCTGGAAAAACCGCGAAACGGACCCGACGTGGAACCGTCTGCAGGAAAATGCAGTCTTCACGGATAACAGCTGGGAAAACAGCGCGCTGTTGGCCGAGGCGTTGTTCAAATTCGCCATGACGGGTGAAGAGAAGCAATATCGGATGTTATATCCGGAAACTTCTACCCGCGTGCGCAACGGCAAATCAGCGCCGCCGCGCAGCGTGGTTGAAAAGGTGGCCAAGGGATTAGGCGATTTGAGCCAATATCCTGAGCTCAACGCAGCCTCCACGCTTAAAGTGGCCGCGCGGTTGGCTGCTCTGGGCCATTGGGAGATCGCCCGGTATTTGCGTGAATTAAAAGCGAAGGGGCGCATCCGCGGCGTTCCGTCCGACGGTATTTTTGCCCGGCTTGCCGGCGCGGTTGTCCCGCGTGCAGATCAATATTGGGTCTGTATCGCCCAAGATATCCTCGATCCATTCCACCTTGAACATTTCCTCACTGTCATCCATGAAACCGCTGAAGCCTATTATAGAGAAGTCGAGAAATTAAGCCCAGCGGAAGCCCATAAAAAGGCCCTGGAGATTGAACAAAAGGCCTATACTCCGCGTGAATTAGCGCAAGGGCTAAGAATTTATTATTTATTTTTACGCAACGCGGCCCGGCCCGGCCGTGGACCAAATTCATTCGGTAATTTTACAGATTTAAAGTTTGCCATTGATTACGCGCAGGACAAGAAATTCAACGCGTTGTTTTTCATGCCTATCGTCGATCCCGCGGGGCGCGATGTCGATACCCTGGAAGATTCGCCCTATGCCCTGCTGAGCGCTTACGCCATTGATCCGCGTTATGTTGACTGGGATGCGGTTTATTTAAAGGGCAAAACTTTTCCGGAAAAATGGCAGGAATTCAGCCAAAACCTTCCGGAAGATTTTGTTGTTTTGGCTAAACGCGATGAAATCACCCAGTACGCGCTGGTCAAAACGATCAAAATTCTGCGCGATGGTCTTTTGGGTTATGGGGTTGAAGATTTTAAGAGGTTTGTCCGTTTAAGCGACGCGGCCGTAACATCCACGGACGAATACCATAGGATTTATAACCTGGTTTTGATGGAGCAGTATTTTGCCCGCCGTCAATTAGGGGAAGCGGTTGACTATGCGCATGAGAAAAATATTTTAATCGGTTATGACCAGCCCTACTTCCGGACGATGGAAGGGGTGGACGCGCATTTTAATCCGGGGATTTTTAGACATGATGTTTATAACAAGATTTTATCCGCCGGATGGCACATTGGCCAGCCCGAACAGCAGTTGTGGGGAAATTACAGCACCCAAAAAGGGTTGGGGGCTTATGACGAAGAAGTCCTGCAGGCGCAGAATTATGAACCGCTCGTCGGGCCAATGCGTTATTTTGTCCTGGAGCTAGGGTTTGATTTCTTGAGGGCCGATGCGTTTCATTACGGTTTTGGCATGCCGGGATTTTATGAAAGAGTGGCTGATTTAGTCTGCGATCATCAGCTTTTTGTCATTGCAGAAACGTTAGGGTGTGATGACAGGACACTGGTCAATAGCCGCATCCGGCAGTTAGCGATGTTTCCTGTCAAGACAGCCGCCGGCCGGGAATGGAAAGACGGATACCTTCAAGACAAAAAAGAGCGCTGGCAGAGATTAGGGCGTTATTTGACGGAACGTTCCTACATGCCGGCGGTTTGGATGAACACGCATCATGACAGTCTGCGTTTGGGTTTAGAATTTATCGAATTATTTGATAAAAATACATCCATCGAAATCCGCAACAAAATTTTGACCGCATTATTTGGTTTGGCCCTGCCGAACTTTTCTTTTGTTTTCGGCGATGAATTCGGCGTTGAAGAACGCATCAACACGCCCGGGAAAATTCATGATTGGAAACAGAAGTCACCTTATGGCCAGCCCGGGATAGACATCAGTTCAGTTGTGGTCTATATCAATTCTTTGCGTGAAAAATATCCTTATTTGAGCCTTTTCGGAAATTTGCATAATTTTTCTGTCATGGGGTCAAAAATTTATTTTGAGCGGAGTTCTCTTGATAATACCACCACGCTTCATGTGATAATTGATATTTTGACGGCGCAGGTTAGTGTCGAAGAAGTAAGCAGCGACGGGCTCGACAAGACAAGTTTACGCCTGCGTCAGATTAAAAGTTTGGAAGACCTCCATCGGTATTTAAATCATAAACCGTTTATTGTCGATATTACGATGGAAGCGTTTTTGTCTCCGATTGTTGACCCGAAAGCCCAGCAGGCCTTGGCGAGCGGCGGGTTAGGGTTTTTGGCCGGTGAAACTTTTGCGGGTTACGGCAAATCAGGCCAGCGTGTCATCGGCCTGATGCCGCTTTATGAGCATTACGTCGACCCCTCCGGCCAGAATATCGGGATTGATTGGGATACTCAAAAAGGGATCCGTCCGCTTTTAACCGAATCTGGCCAGCATGAAGTTTTCCGTTTTAATGTTTCTTTTAACCACCATGATTACAACGTGCGGATTTATCTTGTTTCTGTCGAGGGGACGCCCGTCCTTTTGGTCCGTCAGCCGGAGATTAATTATGCGCTTTATCCGTCGGAGCCCGGCAAAGTCAGGCAGATGGCTTTCTTGGGCCGTGTTTTTGTTGAGCTTTTTAAACAGCTGCAGGCCGCCCCGGATATCGTCCGGCTCAACGAAGCACAACCATTCTTTTCTTTAGTCGCCCTTGAAAATGATATCCGTTATTTTGACAATGAATATTTCCGCGGCCGCCGCGAAAAAAGTATTTATGAGGCGACACAATTTATGTTTACAACCCACACGCCGGAAGCGGCTGCCCTTCCCG
>JAHFGF010000013.1 GCA_023247595.1 Candidatus Omnitrophota bacterium | reverse complement strand
GCTAAATATCGCTGCGAACAACGGGATTGCGGTGCAAAGACGAATAATTTTTATACTTTCGATATTGGGCGATCAGCGGAATCAGGATTGAAATTTTATACTTGGCAATGACTAAGGCAATGTGTTTGAAAAATATTTTTTTTCTAAACTCAGTTTTCTTAAGATAAACAATCGCGTCGTCGAAACGGTATTGAAGCAAATACTCCATGCCGGACATATAGAGGCTTTTTTCCTTCGCGTCATTGAGCAATTCCCGATGAATCTGTGAATACATCTTCCCTTTTTCAAGTTTCGCGACACATTCTGAAAAAATATAAACTAACGCGTCGTTGGTCACCACAGTATTACTGCTTACAGCCCTGGGATGAATCAACCTGACGAGTAATTTTTCCTTTAGATACAAAGCGGGATAATTAAAAATGATTCTTAAAAAAAACTCATAATCCATGGCGTTTTGAAATTGGGTATTAAAATATCCCAAATTTTTGACGCATTCTTTTCGAATGACAACGCTGGAAGTTACGATGAAATTATTCTCGACCGCTTTCTGAATAAATCCGTTCTGCGTATCGATATCGCAATTAAAGGAATGCGCCGCGTCTTCAAATACTTGATTATCAATATCCTGATGCCGCACATAAACATTACTGCAGCACAGCCCCAACTCTGGATTTTCCTCAAAACGCTGTATTTGCACGGTGAGCTTGGTAGGTAAAAACCGATCATCAGAATCTAGAAATGCAATGAAATCGCCTTTTGCCTGGGCTAATCCGGCGTTTCTTGCAAAATAATTCCCTTGGTTTTTGGTGCGGATATACTTTAAACGTTCGTCATGAATGGAATTCATGATTTCTGGCGTGGAGTCCGTCGAGCCGTCATCAACAACCAATACTTCAACATTTTTATATGTCTGCCCGAGCACACTCTCAACAGCATTTTTAATGTGCTGCTGGCGGTTGTATGTAGGGATGATGACGCTGACCAGAGGCTTCATATTAAATTAAATTTCAGTTTACCCCGCTCGATTTTAATTTCACCCATAGCAAACAGAAGAACCACAAACATCGTGAAGTAATTAACCGATATGATGCAAATTTTGATCCAGTCCGACGTGTACAGCACGCTTTTGACCAAAGCGGAAAACACGAACAAAATAATCGAAATAGAAAACGCGATAAACAATGACTTATACATGGTTCGATAACGCAAGGAAATAACCTTGCATACAACCCACATGGAAATATGTACCCAAATAATGGAAATGATGGAATACCCCAACGTCACCGCATAAAGATCCTTCTGGATACATATAAACAATGTCACAAAAATGAGAAAAGTGTTAATTAATCCCATCTTTAATTGAATATTTGTTTTTCCAACACTTTGATAAATTAGTCCGGAAATGGTTCCCAATGACTGAAACATTCCGCAAAAACTCAAAATTCTGACCAAATCACTGACAGCCGCCCATTTCTCGCCGTAAATCACATTGATGAATTGCGGCGCTAATACAAACAATAACGTCATTAAGGGAAATGTTAAAATAGAAATCGACCTTATCATCTTGATATAGGCCCGCTGCAGGCGCTCCAGGTCATCATTGACTTTAGAAAGAACAGGGAACATCACTTTGCTTAATACCCAGGAAATATTCTGCAAAGGAAGCATCATCAGTTTATACGCTAAACTGTAATAACCCAAAACTTCCGACCCCAAAAACTTACCGATAAGCATTTGGTCAAGATTTCGGGCAAAATAATTAATTATTTGAAAACCTGTCAAATTCGTACTGAAGAAAAAGAAATCTTTTAACGAGGTGATTGAAAAAATAAATTTAGGGCGCCATGTGGAACTTCCCCACAAGAACAAATTATTAATCATTGTCGAAACCAGCATTTGGACAACCAAACTCCACACACCCCAACCCTTGAACGCCAAATAAATCGCAAGCAGCCCTGACAGCACAACAGCCCCGATGTCCCGTATCATAAGGGCGTAAAATTCCATATTTTTCGTCAATAAACTCTGCTGGATAATAGTAAACGAAGATAAAAAGAAATTAAACGAGAGGATAAAAATAATGGCTGATAATTCGGGGCGGTTGTAAAATTGGGCAATCAACGGCGAGCATAAACAAAAAAATACGCTCAAAATCAAACCAAACAATATGTTCAGCCAAAATGCCGATGACCAATGTTCCTCGGTCACATGTTTTCTTTGAATCAAAGCGCTGCTGACACCCATGTCAGAAAAGATAGAAGCAAAATTCATGAAAACAGCGGCCATGGCGACTAAACCGAAATCCGTCGGAAGCAACAAATGCGCCAAAAAAACATTGATGAAAAACTGAAACACCTGTTTTATAATCTGTCCGATAAAAGACCACGAAAGCCCTTTTATGGTTTGGGACTTTAAATCATCTGTCATGTGCGCTGACCTTGTCCATATTTCTTGGCATATTCTCGGGCGATCTTGTTGTTTTCCATTTTATCCGCCGCGACTAATATCTCTTCAAGCAACCGGCGGAAAATACGCGGTTTGACATCTTTTATTTTCGGCTTTATAACAAAAACCCGGCGTCTCCATCCTAATCTGCGGTATCGATTTTTAAAATAAGTATTCTCCGTCAATCCCCATTTTTTACTTATGTGGCGCAGACTATTAAATTCCCAAGCGTCGGACCAGCGCAATTTATAATACGCTTCTTCCCATTTCTCTAATTTGGGCGCGGTAAAATGCCCCATGAAGGTAATAACAGCCTTCGGTTCAAAATAAATCTGTCCGCCGGCTTTTCGCACATTCAAAGAAAAATCAACGTGATCCCGGGTGCTCATGACCCCTTCATCAAAACCGTTAATCTTAGCAAGAAATTCCGTCCGAATAAAAAACGCGTGGACCTCTGTATATCCCACTTTAGCGCGCTGCAAAGGCGGGTTGATTTCAAAATGCTTGGAACCCTGCCTATGATGCATCGTCTCATGGATAAAACGATTCACCGCACCGTCTTTATTTTCCTCTTTAATTTCCATATCTCCACCAGAATAATGAATATTTTCATGGATAGGTTTATCCTGGCAGGTTAACGGGCAAACCAAGGCGCATCCGGTATCCTGGGCGCAGCTTAACAATGCCAAAAGCCATCCCTGTGCTACCGCCACATCATTCTCGACAAAAGCGGCAAAAGGGGTAGTGATGTGCTTAACAGCTAAATTACGCGTCTGGTTGGGTGTTAAATAATGTTCAACGCGGATCAATTTAAATTTCTTTTCCTGAGATTGCTTGAGCAGATAATCGCGGATATGGTCCGGCGATCCGGCGTCGACATAAATCAATTCAAAAGGAATGTCCGTGTTTTTATAAAGCGTCTCAAGACTTTCCTGCGTGAAACAAAAACGGTCGCGAGGAGTAACGATGATTGTGATTTGCGTCTGCGCCATAATAATTCTCCTTAATCGGCTTTCTGGATTATCCACTGGTATCGAGCTATGAGCTCATCGGTTAATAAATTTAAGTTGTACTGCTTTTCAACAAATTCTCGAGCGGCTTTGGTTATGGAAGGCCAAATTTCCTGACGGCCTAGCAAATATTTAATTTTCTTAACAATATCATCCGCGTTTCGTTCGCTCACCAAAAAACCTGTCCGCTCATCTTGAACCACTTCTTCAATCGCGCCTGTGCGGCTGGCGATGACCGGAAGCCCCGTTGCCATCGCTTCTTTAATCGTATTATCCGGCCCGTTCTGATCCCCGTCGTCAGCAGTTACGCCGCTTGAAATAAGAATATGCGCGTCCTTTAACGCCTGAATGATGAAATTTTGATCTTGAGAACCTACGAGTTTAATCTGTTTCCCCAAGCCATAATCATCAATTAATTTCTGAAGGCGCGGCTTTAACGGGCCGTCTCCTATAATCAAATATTCGATGTTGACGTTGTCGCGCAAAAACTGAGCTGCCGCTCGAATGCCGTACTCAACGCCTTTTTTTTCAACCAGCCTTCCGACCGAAAGCAATTTAATCGTCTGTAAATTCTTGCCGCTTCTTTCTGAATAAGAAAACTTACGGCAATCAATTCCCGAACGATAAACGAATGCGCGGCCCGGGTCACAACCCAACTTGATTAATCGATTTCTGAATAAATCACTGTTGGATAAAAACAAATCAGCTTTTTGAAATAACTGATCATAAACTTGCTGGCCACGGCTCTCTAAAAAAGAACTAATATCAAAGCCTCTAAAGGAAACAACCCATTTGCCTTTAAAGAACTTGAAACTTCTTAACGGCAGACAATCCAACGCGGCCGCGCCAAACTGAAAATGAACAATATCGTAAGACTCAAGCCCCGCGTATGACAAAAACCGTAAGAAATTCGGCAGCTGTAAAGACTTTCTGCCTATAAGAACCCTCGGCGGAAAATATGTCTTTTTTAACAGATTATATTCTTTGACAATCGGATGAACAGCAGTGGAGTCAACTTGCGGATGGAAAAGCGGAAAAATTCCAACGTCATGCCCTCTGTCGATTAACCCTGTTGCAATATTAATAACAAATGTCTCTGAAATGACAGGGAACTGAAATGGAACAATCGCAACCCTCATCAATCACGCACCTTTATGCAAAAATTTTATGCCGGCCTATAATCCACATTATTTTTAAAATAAAGACAAAGAACCTGATTGATTATTGAGCTTCGCATTTCTAATGAATGGATCAACGGACTTGTCATCGACGATCTCGGGGACGATCCTTTAGTTATGCGTAATGCAAAGATCAATAACTACTAAATTTAGCGGGATATTTTAGACTCGATTCATTAAGGCTGGCACAACTTCAGAATGAGTTATAAAAAGCGTTTGTGGCCGTTCCCAAACCATCCGCGGCAGCATTAAACGTTGAATTTAATTTGCTTTGATAAACGGCGCCTGGTTGGGCCATAAACACAATCAAAATAACGACAACTCCCGAAAATATCAACAAATACTCAATCGTGCTTTGTCCTTGGGAAGATAGTGTCATAGTGGGCCATCCTTCTCTAGTATTTAGTGCAACTATAACATAAAGCCTGTGGATTGTTAACCCAGGAGATGAGAAAGACCGGATTTCTCCGGTCTTTGGCCATTTTACGAAAAATTTAAACTTATTTACCGCTCCCAGAATCTACAGCATCTAAAACTTGATTATCTTCAGAGTTCTGCCGATTCAGCTCTTCTTCAAGCTCATTAATCCGTTCTTCACGGGCAGAAAGCCTCTGTTTGAGAACTTTTATCCTGGATTCGCCGTCTTCAATCATCACATAAGACGATTTAAGCTGGTCCTGAATATCATTAATTTGCTTTTTAAAATCCCGCTCGCGAATTTCATAAGTTTTCACACTGCTTTTTAATTCGTCCGCCGATTGATTCATCATTCCATCTTGTTGGGCCTCGGCGCTTATAGTTTTATTGATATCCTTGAGCTTTCGCGTAAGAACGTCGTTTTTCTTGGTCTCATGATCCAGCGCTTTTTTCTGAAGTTCAATCTGTTCGTCTTTTTCATGGATGGTCGACTTATAATCATCGACCTGTCTTCGCATTTTATTTAACTGATCAACCGTCGTTTTTAAAGCTCTCTCTTTTTGGCTGGCTGCTTTTTGCGCCTTGGTTAAATTTTCCTGCTGAAGTTTAATAGTGGTTTTGGTCAAATCCGACTGTTGTTTAATCATCGCGATTTCTTTTTCCAAGCCGGATTTGGCGCCTCGACTGGATGCCGGTTGTGAAGTCGACCGCGATTCTTTTTCTGCTAATTCTTGATTTAACTCGCCCGCTTCTTTATTCCGGGCGGCCAATTGATCCTGGGTATACTGCAATTCCTTGCCCAGCGTTTTCAAACGCTGCTGCAACGAATAGGCATCATTGTCAGCCGGATCCCAATCCTTCGCGTTCTTAGAAGCGCTGGAAACTTTATCTTTTCTACCTTTAATAGAAGATGTCGTCGAAGAATCAGGCTTTTGTTCCTGCCGCGCGGAGGTTGTCGCGTTTAATTTCTGCGTTGCCATTTCCATGCTTGCGTAAAACTGCTGAACCTGATTATCCTTATCCGCCAATTTTTCCTTCAAACTGCTGATTTCCTGATTCTTCAGGGCAATCCTATCTCGTAAAGACTCAAGCTGAATGGAAAACACACCGGACTGTTCTTTTAACTGGCCGTTAAGTTCTTCAATCTTATTGACAAAATCATTGATGCGCTTATTTGAGCTGGAAGAACTGTCCTCAGTATTTTTCATTTCCCGGGCCATGTCGACCAATCTTTGATTTGCCTTTTCCCATTTGTTCTCGGCCTCTTCGCGCTGCTTAACAGAATCTGCTAATTGGCTCTTGAGATCGGCGATGTCTTTTTGATAAGCCTTGAACTGTTCATTTACGTTTTCGTTATTTGCTGAACGATCACGGAATTCATTTAACTTGTTGTCATTTTCAAGCTTGGCTTTTAACTCCTGAATTTCCTTATCTTTTTGCTGAATCACTTCTAACGACCCCGCTAATTGCTGTCTTAAATCTTCCGCGGGACCTTTAGATTTCTCGTCTGTACCCAGCTGATTTTCTAATTCCGCGACCAGATCTTTGAGCTCATCAACAGGCTGCTTCTTCAAATCCCCGGTATTTTTAACGGCGACAACTCGTTTGCTTAAATCTTTAATGCCAGTTTGGGGCGGTGATAATTTGGCTTGCAGTTCATTAACTAATAAACTCTTTTGTCTGATTTCCTGAATTTTTAAAACCAGCTCTTTTTTCAAGACGGCAATCTGCTGGTCCTTGGAAATAATAAGGGCGTCCATTTGGGTCAATTGGCTTTCCCGCGAGGCCAGCTTTTTATGCAATTCATCCAGCTGAAACGTGTGTCCCGCCATTTCATCCTGGAACTTGTTTACTTGATCTTCCTTCATATTCAGCTGATCTTTAATGTAATCCAATTCCTGGATGACATCTTTGTAAACATAAGATTGTTTAATCGTATCTTCATCTTCAGGATCGATAGGCCCGTTTGATTTATTAAAAGCCCTTGATTGCTGTTCCACTGTTTTTTCCTTAGCCCAGCTTGTTTTCAATTCCCGGATTTTGGCATCAAACAGATGGGAACGCTCTTTTAATTCTTGTTCTTTGGAAGCTAATTCATTTTCCAAACGGCTGATTTCCAACTGAGAATCCGCGCCATATGATTTTGATTTGCCCGCCTTAATCGCTTTATTATTCTCATGAGTGATATCATTAGATTCATTTTCAGATTTCATGGCAGCCGGCTTTTTAGAAACACTTTTGTAGGAATTGGGAAATGCTGCGTTTTCTTTTACCGATTGAGTTTTAGGTTTTACATTTTCATCCATCAAAGGTTCTTCTTTGGATGGCGTTAATCGGGTGGAAAAACTTTTTACTTTTTCATTTTTAATCTGGTCTTTAAGCCTGTCAATGTTTGACTGTTGCTTGGCTTTATCCTGAACCCAGACGTTATTTAATTTTTGAATTTTTGCTTCAAACTCCTCAACCGTCTCCCCGGAATTGTCGTTGGCTTCTTTCAAAGATTTTGAAACAGCCGATAACTCTGTGTGCAGCGCGGATAAATCTTTATTTTTATCAAACAAGGCTAAGGCTTTTTCAACCAAAAACGAACGTTTCTCGGTTAAATCATTTTTCCATTCCAAAGCATTATCGGAATGATCCATCATCTGCGGCTCATCATTGTTTATATTTAACAACTCCCCGGTCTTTCCGACATCCTTCATAATCTTGCCGATTTCCTGGCTGCTCTTTAAAAAAGCGCGGTCGCGTTCAACAATCTGTTTTTCATAAGTCTTAAGGACTTCATCGGTATTTTCTGTGGCCTGTACCGCGGCTCCTGCTTTGCCTTCATATCCCAAAAATTTCTTGCGCAATTCAAGCAGTTCATGGTTACGGCGGGATAATGTCTGGTAGAAGAAAATATTTTCCTGGAGCATTTTGCGGATGTCAAATTCCAATTCACGGTTTCTTTTTTCAAGCACCGCGATGTTTTTTTGAATGTACATAATGTCCGCGGCGATATCGCTGGGTTTGGTGGTCTTAAAAACAAGGAGGTCTTTAGGATTTTTTTGTTCCTCTAAATTCTTTAAAAGCCGTTTAACCGACGAGTTCTCGGGATCACTTCTTAAAATTTTCCTTAAAACAAGCTGCGCTTCTCTGACTTCTCCGCGATCGACCAATTTTTGGGCAAAATCAAATAAAAATCCAGTGTTGAGCGGTTTGGCCATTACAGAAGATTGGGCGTAAAGCGGCAAACTCGAAAAGATAAAAGTCAAAATGACCACGCTAGACATGATTCTTTGAAAATGATTATTTGTTCTCATAGGCCTATATGGAAATTATTTTCCGCTTTCTAACTTAATGGATTCCAGTTCATCCCGAAGGGAGGTGATTATATCATTTTTTTCGCTTAATATCTTTTTTACCAACTGCAGCTGTTCCTGCATTTCGCCCAACTGCTTTTGCAGCAATTGCGCTTCTCTGTTTTTTGTCTCAAAACGCATTTCATTTTCTTTGACCGATAATTCAGAATCCGCAATCTGTTGGCGCAGGGCAGCAAGATTCGGTTCAGCATCGCGCCCGCCGACAAGCACCTGCTCTTTGACATCATCCAGTTCTTTTTGTAGATAGTCGATATTCCCCTGTTGGATTCGGATCAATTCTTTTTGGTCTTTGGCAATGGAGGCATAGGAAGCGCTGTCTCTTTGGCTATAAACAGCTAATTGCTCTTGCATACCGACAATGACTTTATCTTTTTCAGTCAATTGTGCCTCAACATCTCTAATTTCCTGAAGCAATTGGCTATTTAATAAACGTATCTTTTCACAATCTTTTTCGAGCCCCTTAGAATAGATATTAGAGTAAGACTCCATTGATAGCGCCTGTGCTTTTTCTACCGATTCATGAGTCTTCTGCAAAGCGGCTGCTAGGGATGCTTCCGGAATAGATTCTGACAATCCTGTAGGTAGCGGGATATCTAATACTATCGGCTGGGAATAGGCATATAAGGGAGTGGAACTATGAAACATTTCGTCATTTGGTTGATCTTCAGAAGCGCTGGCATCTAAATCCGTGCTGCCCAGCTTATTGGCAGATAAGATTCTTTCTTGTCTCAAGGATGAAGCAGTTTTCTTGGCTGGACGCTTGGCTACTGGTGCCGAGACAACATCGATTTGTTCTTTGCTGTCCAAACAGCCATGGACTCGAATGGAAACATTGGGATATTTTTCTTGGATTTTTCCTAAAAACTCTTGGGCCCCAACATGGTAACAATCAAGGTCAAGAATCCGCTGAAACACATACGAAGCTTCCTGAGGGTCGACACCGCGGTTATAAACCTCACGGCCATACTGAAATAACAGCCGGATTAATTCATCTTTATTGGCCCCATCCGAATGATAAAGCTGCGCGCTGGCGCATTTACCAAAAAATAGTGAGGTAAAAATCAAAAATAAAATGGCGGCATATTTGAAATTTTTTGACATATTTCGTGCTAAAAATAGCCTCTTGGGATGTTTAAATGGTGTTTGGTAAAAAGATAATGGTAAAGTATAACCGGCTGACGGCTTTATGTCAAGGAAGGCATTTTAATTACATTTGATGCCATAAAATACCAATTTCGAGCACTTTCCAGCCAACCCGGATGGCGCAGGCAAATATAAACGCTCTAACAAAATTAACCCCTAGGATTAAGATTATTTGTTTTAAACTCAATTCATTTATGATATAAATACAAACTATGGAATCAGCAACCCCCATGCTGAAACAGTATCAGCAGATTAAAAAAAACTATCAGGACTGCATCCTCTTTTTCCGCCTCGGCGATTTCTATGAAATGTTTTTTGACGATGCTAAAACAGCATCGGCTATTCTTGATCTGGTTTTAACATCAAGAGGCAGTGACGCCTCTACCCGTATTCCCATGTGCGGCGTTCCTTTCCATGCCGCGGAAAACTACATTGCCAAATTGATTAAAGCTGGGCAGAAAGTCGCTATCTGCGAACAGGTTGAAGATCCCGCGCAGGCCAAAGGAATTGTCAAACGCGACGTCATCCGCGTGGTCACGGCAGGGACATTTTTTGACGATGCCACTGATTCGCGTTATCTGCTGTCGATAAGCCCCAACGGTAAAGCCATTGGTCTGGCTTTTACCGATGTCACCAACGGAAGCATTCAGACCAACCAATTCACGAGCATCCACCCCGTTATTGAAATCATCAGCAAACTTCCCGTCTATGAATGTGTTTTTCCGGAAAGCCTTAAACAGGAAATTAAAGAAATCCTGAACCATCCTCTTTTGAAAACCAAAGGAATGACGTTATCGCCCTTCGGAGACTGGTCGTTTAACACGGACATGGCCCGAAAAAATCTTTGCGATCATTTCGGCACGCATTCGCTCAAAGGGTTTGGGATTGATGACTTGCCTTTGGCCCAATCCAGCTGCGGGGCTTTGCTTGAATATTTGAAACAAATGAATAAACAGCCGCTCAAACACATCGACCGGCTTTCGCTGTACACCGACAATGATTTCGTCTTTATTTCGCCCGCGGCGCACTATGGTTTGGAAATGGAATCGCTTTTAAAAACATTAGATAAAACACTCACCCCGATGGGCCGGCGGTTATTCCGGTTTTGGCTGTATCATCCATTAAAAAATCCAGCGGCTATTGAGCAGCGCCAACTTGCCGTGGAATTTTTAAAAAACTCGTCGGAAAAATCAAACGCGTTAGCCGAAAATCTACTGAGAAATATCCCTGACCTGGAAAAAAGCCTGTCGCGGCTCAGCTGCGGATTCGCCGCGCCTAAAGATATTTTGGCCATTCGAAACAGCCTTTTGCGCGGGCCGGACATTCAGAACTTTCTACAATCATTACAATCTACTAATCGTTTCTCATTATTGAACATCGACGACCTTCCTGAATTGCGTGATATTTTAAGCCGGTCAATCAATCCCGACATGCCGCTGGCAAAACCCGAAGGAAAAATCATCCGCCCGGGATATAACGCGGAACTCGACGATCTCAGGTCAATCCAGGACAACGGACGGGAATGGCTAAAGAATTATCAAGCGCAGGAAATTAAAAAGACCGGCATTAATTCTTTAAAAGTTGGCTACAACAATGTGTTCGGCTATTTCATTGAAATCACCAAGGCCAACCAGAAACTCGCCCCGGCCCACTACATCCGCAAACAAACGCTCGTCAACGGCGAGCGCTACATCACGCCTGAACTCAAAGAGTATGAAGAAAAATTCCTGACCGCGCAGGAAAAAATCTTATCCATTGAAAACAAAATTCTCAAAGATATCCACCAAACCATTCTTAACAATACCGCGTCATTGCACACTTATGCCGATCAGTTAGCGACGGTGGACTGCATACACGCGTTGAGCGTTCTCGCCGGGCAGCCTGGTTATATCAATCCTCAAGTCAATGATTCAAATATTTTAGACATTAAAGACGGCCGGCATCCGGTTGTCGAGGCAACTGCCGTCGAAACTTTTATCGCGAATGACACCTATCTGGATTGCGACGCCCATCACTTGGTTATCTTGACCGGGCCGAACATGGCCGGCAAATCAACCTATATCCGTCAATCTGCCATCCTGGTTATCATGGCGCAAATGGGCAGTTTCATTCCGGCCAGCCGCGCGGTTATTGGCGTCGTCGATAAAATTTTTACCCGCATCGGCGCGCACGATGAAATCGCCAAAGGCCAAAGCACCTTTATGGTTGAGATGACCGAAGCGGCCGACATTTTAAATAACATGACGGGCCGCTCTTTAATCATCCTCGATGAAATCGGCCGCGGCACATCCACCTACGACGGATTAAGCCTTGCCTGGGCGCTGGCGGAACACCTGCAGTCGAAAAAGGCCCGCACGCTTTTTGCCACACATTTCCATGAGCTGACCTCATTGAGCGAGCAACTTTCAGGTGTCAAAAACTTTAACGTGGCCGTCAAGGAATGGCAGGATAAGATTATTTTTATGCATAAGATTGTTCCGGGTTCAACAGATGACAGTTACGGCATTTATGTCGCGAAGCTCGCCGGAATTCCTGATGGCGTTATCCAACGTTCAAAGAAAATCTTAAGCGAACTCGAAAGCGGTTCGCGCTCGACCATGCGCACGCCAAAAGACAAAGACCAATTTAATTTCTTTTCACCGTCGAGCGATGAAACCATGGACGAAGTCAAAGAGGCCTTAAAAGCCGTGGACGTCAACACACTCACGCCGGTGGAGGCGTTGAATAAATTGAATGAATTAAAAAATAAACTAAATAACTAAGGGTACACAGGAGCACAAGGTACACAACTCATGTGCACATGCCGCCATGTGTACTTGTGTCCTTTGTGTACCTGTGTACTCTCGCTAAAACTATGCGTAAAGTCCAAATCCTCCCCTCAGATGTCATTGCTAAAATCGCGGCCGGCGAAGTTATTGAGCGGCCGGCTTCCGTCGTCAAGGAATGCGTGGAAAACGCGCTGGACGCGGGAGCCACGACACTCGAAGTCCATCTCAAAGACGCCGGCAAACAACTCATCCACATCAAAGACAATGGTTCCGGCATCGCTCATGAGGATTTGCAAAACCTTTTTCAGCGTCATGCCACCAGCAAGATTGCCGCCATCGACGACTTGGAACGATTGCAGTCGCTGGGCTTTCGCGGAGAAGCGCTTTTCAGTATCGGGTCAATCGCGGATGTTGTTCTGACAAGCCAGGCGGTTGGCGCGGCTATGGGATGGCAGCTGCACGTCAGAGGCGGCGAACGTCAAAACCTTGAACCGGCCGCTACGTCGGGCCACGGAACAGACATCAAAATTTCCGAACTCTTCTTTAATACGCCCGCGCGTAAGAAATTTCTTAAGTCCAACACAACAGAGCTCAACCAAATCATCGACACCTTTCTTCCCTATACTTTGCTCTATCCGATCGTTCATTTTAAACTGACGCACGCCGGCAGAACCATCCTTGATGCAAAACCGGTCAACTCGCTTAAGGAACGCGTCGCGCGGTCATTGAACCTCGACGAAAAAAATCTCATTGAAGTAGACCAGGGATTCAAAGAAGCCGGCATTCACTTGCGCATGGTTCTGGGTAATATTAATATCCAGCGTTCCCGCCGGGACCTTCAACATTTTTTTATCAACAGCCGGCCGGTTGACCACCGGACATTGGGCTTTCATGTGAATGACATCTACAAACTCATCCTGCCGCCGTCGACTTACGGATGCTTTGTGATTTTTATTGAAATCGACCCGTCCATGATTGACGTCAACATTCACCCCGCGAAACGCGAGGTTAAGATTGAACAAGAAGGCCGGCTCACATCATTGATACGAAATACCGTCGAATACACCCTGATGACCCACGGCGGGATGCGCAGCCTTTCTTCCCACGCGTTAACCGCGGGCACAGCATTGCTCCCGTCGAAAGATCAGGGCATTGCCGCGGATCAATTGATTTATAATCCGGGAAAACCCCAAAGCACGTTTAATCCTGCTCAATTCTTTACGAAAAATTCGCCAACGGTCGTCGGCGAGGCCTTGGTTTCCAATCAAGAAATGGAAACGCACCTATTTCAGAAACCTGTTGAATCTCTGCGCGACAAATTTCAGCGCGCCCGCTTTATCGGAAGCTTTATCAACAAATATCTCCTCTGGGAAGTGGATGCGTCGCTCATCCTGGTTGATCAGCACGCGGCCCAGGAACGCGTCATGTTTGAAAAGTTTAAAAGGCAGATTGATGAAGGAACCGTTGAAGTGCAGAACCTGCTGACGCCGATTCTTTTGAAGTTAACTCCCCAGGAAAAGATCGCGTGGGAAGAATCTCAGGAAACACTCAGGCAGGCGGGATTGGACACAACAGCCTTTGATGAAGACACCGTCGCTATTCAAACCATCCCGACATTGGTTAAAAATCCGGAACAATTACTGCAAACCCTTCTCTCCGGCGAAAAAGCCGAACGCTGCGACCATTTGACCATTGCCCGGCGGGCCTGCAAGGCATCCATCGTCACCGGCGATAAACTCAGCATCGAACAGGCCCAATATCAACGCAAACAACTTTTAGAATGCCACGCCCCCTTCACCTGTCCGCATGGGCGTCCAACCGTAATCGAAATAAATGATAACTTCTTAGAGAAACAATTCCTGCGTAGTTAAGAAATTAATAGAAATTGAGAAATTGATAGAAATTAAGAAATTGGCAGATATTAGGGCCATCCATTTCTACGAATTTCTCAATTTCTCAATTTCTATTAATTTCCATAAATGAATTTATTAAAATTTCTAGTGACTGTCCATTTCAACGAATTTCTTAATTTCTCAATTTCTATTAATTTCAATACGCAACTTTATAAATTATAACGGTAAGAGAATACCCATCGGCACCATGGTTGATTCTTCCAGGAAGTTAAACGCCGGCATGTCCATGATCGGCTGGTAGGATGAAAACTTATTAAAACGATTCGCCTTTCCTCGATACCATTCCAACAAATTCCTCGACTGACGCCGGGTGAATTTCTTGCGCTCATACTTAACGCGCTTGATGCCCTTTAACGGCGCAATAATATCCCGTTGAGAATAATAAACGATCCTTGAACGATTTCGTGATGACGGCGGCACAAGACCGCCTTCAATCTTAATTGCAGACTTAACCGCACGAGCTAAAGAAGGCCCTGTCGGCGGATAGTAAAAAGTTTCCGGCAGTATGGCCATTGCCGGATTTGTTTCAACGGGTTTCATCACAGGAAATATTTGCGGGGCCATTAAAGAGTTAACATCGACGGGTAACGGCACTGAGCCAAGCGCCTTTATTCTGCTCGATAAAGTTGGGCCCAGCGTTTCTTTCTTTGCGGCCTTCAAGGCAAGACCGCCGGAAGGAATCGGAACCGGCCAGACATTTTGCAAAAGCGCCTGATTGATTCCAACTCCGTCATGCTTCTTGAAAAACGGAAACATAAAAACCGGCAAACGTCTCCTGCGCGGCTTCTCAATTTCCCAAGGCACTACTTTACGTAAAACCATGACCGGATAAATCCCGCGTTTGTATCGAACGCGCGCCAAAAGCACCCACACGTTCCTGTTCTTCCATCCGATCGTATGATAAATAACATCCAACCCGTCGGTGTTTAACGGCGCTAAAATATTGCGCGTCATCGAAACTGTAATTTTTTGTTCAAGCACATGCATCATCCCCGGGTTTGAGTTTGCTGAGTTCATGACCGGTAAAACGGCGGACGATGCTTTCTTTTTCGAAGCATTGATCTTTCGCCGCGGCTTAAGATCTGACTGACCAACACGCGCGTTTGTCTTTTTGGTTCCGGTAAGCTTGATCTTGGGATGATGATAAAATGCCGACTCGGGATGAAAATAATCATTGCGGACATCGCAGAATGAGACGTCCGCAAAACTCTTCTGAAGAATCAATGTTTCATAAACATCCTTGAGCGTCAAACGTCCGCGCCAGGACTTTGCGATCTTGACTTCCTGAGCACGGCGCTGCTTGATCAAATTTTTCCTGTCGCCATTGGTAACAACCCGCCTTAGAATCCTTTGGGCGTCCGATAAGGCAACAAAACAAAGAACCTCATCTCCATAGGATGCGCCAAGAAGGACCGCCACCGCTTTGATGACCTCCCTGCCCAATCTTATTTTTGGAAATCCATATATTCTTCCGGCCAGACCGCCTTCGACAAACTTGACGATATCCCCTTCGTTGAACTTCGACAGACCTTCCGCCTCAGGATTTGAATCTTCAACCGGTGACGACGAAGCATCCGAAAAACGAAAATTACGGGCCAAGATATCTTTAAAAAGCTGGTATGTTTCAGCGTAAAGCGCGGGGTCATCTTCTTTAATTAAACTCAATATCCTTATGTAGTTATTAATCCAAGAAAAAAATGCTTCTTTAAACCCTTCGGCGTTGTGCCTTTGTTCATCCAAATTGGTAAAGTCTTCCAGATCTGTTTCCCGACCAAACAAGTCGACATTTATAATTGATCCATTCTGTCCCTGAAGAATTCTTGACTTTAAATTTGCTAAAAAGTTTGCCGTATAATTCTGAGTTAAAGCCGTCCAATAAACCTTTCGCGCTTCGTGTTTAGACATACCTGGATATATTTCACTTAAAATATGATCAAACCGTTCTTTTTTGAATTCTCCTGTAGGTGAATGTTCGTCAGCAAAGACGTTCAAGCGCCGATAATCACCGACCGGGATCCTCATCACGACGCTGTACTGATTATTCTGATGATTGAGTAAAGGCAAAACGCTGGCCGTCAAACGGGTCAGAATTCCGCCGTGACGCAAGACAGCATTCTCCCGTTTTTGATTGATATCCTGTTTACCAGCTTCCTGAAGACCAACGGCTTTTCTAGAACGAGTTTGGTGCCACCAATCCAGAAAAATACCAGCCTTACCTTGATGTTCTTCAAAGATCGTACCCCGACCTCGCGAAATTCCATGACCATGATAGGACGGTGTTCCAGCGCCTTTGAATTCCAGACCGAACACGTGAATTGAACCAAACTCGATTTGTGTTTCATCAGCTGATTGCAGCAAACCACCAAAATGATTCACTACAAATTTGTATCCTATCGGCAGCAAAATCGAGCGTCCGGCAATTCCCAGCATCGGCAGCGTGACCGGCACTCCATCATCCTTAACGCGGACAAGACCAAAGGACGTGTAGATTTCATCGTCAGACATTGCCCCGATGTCAGCATCTTCTCCTTTATACATCGGCCCGGCCAGAATGACGAGAGCTCCTTGTTTTGTGTTTACAATTTCGTTAAGCGGGCTGGGTAATTGCAGACCAACAGGAAGATCCCACCGCGCGCCTTCCTTAATATAAACATGCCCTTCGATCCGGTTAAACCGTTTTCCTTCGGTGAGATACCGTCGGGCGCCGGTCAAGGGATCGGCATCGATCGTTGAAGCCCTGGCCCCTATGATCTCAATAATGTTTTGTTCAACTTCTGCTCTTATCTCGCGTAATGATTCAGCAACTACTTTTTCAACCGCTGGAGTTGCACGAACCTCTATACGCGTACCCGCATTAAGAATTTCCTCAACGCTGCGACGGGCATTTGTTATAACAGGCTCCATGAATAAAGGCTTTTGCCCAATCAATGCCATAGAGACCACGCGCCTGGCTGAATCCATGTCTCCGGTCAAGACTTGAACTTTGGCTAATAGTATCAGCCGTATCAAACCAGACTCATCCAGATAAGGCGCCTCTGCGACCAGATGCGGTTTTTCCACATACAATATCCCGTCGATGAGTTGCATCCCGAAGCGCACATAAGGGACATCAATAATCCTGAAAGTTTTTACTTCTGCGATTTTATTTAAACCTAGTCGATTGGCAATATCTTGAGATATGTGTTCCGATTTGGCCGCTGCTATTAAGAATGCTGTCTTGATCCCGGCCGGCATGGGACGAACACGCCTAGCCGCTAAATCCTCATTGAGCATGTCTTTGACGGATGAGCTGACATTTTTAGCAGATTCTTCACCAAACAACTTTATTTGCGCCGTCGAGACCACCACGCCATTTTCTATGCT
>JAHFGF010000124.1:4407-5098 GCA_023247595.1 Candidatus Omnitrophota bacterium | reverse complement strand
CCACGCTGGCGTTGAAGCGGCGCTCGCTTCCAGCCGCATGGGAGTTAAAACTCTCATGGTCACGCTTTCTTTTGATACCATTGGACAAATGAGCTGTAATCCGGCCATTGGCGGAGTCGGCAAAGGCCAGTTGGTTAAAGAAATTGACGCGTTAGGCGGTGAAATGGGTTTGGCCGCTGACCGCACCGGCATTCAGTTCCGTCAGTTAAACGCATCCAAAGGCCAGGCCGTCCGATCATCCCGATGCCAGTCCGACCGGAAACTATATAAATTGTATATCCAACATGTTATTTCCAATCAGCCGAATTTAACGGTCTTGACGGATAAGGTGCGTGAACTTCATGTGACAGCTGGCAAAGTCACGGGCATCACAACGGCTGAAGGCCAAAAGATAGAGGCGCGGACGGTTGTGATCACAACCGGAACGTTTTTAAACGGACGCATTCATATCGGAACATCCATCACACCCGGCGGACGAATCGGGGAGGTGGCATCCAACAGCCTCGCCGAAAGTATCCGCGGCCTTGGATTTGAAGTTGTGATGTTTAAGACCGGAACGCCGCCGCGCTTAGACGGGCGCACTATTGATTTTGAAAAATTGGAACGCCAAGATTCCGACAATCCTCCGATTCCTTTTTCTTTCCGCACTCCCGAGATACCGTCGACACAGCAATTGGTCCCATGCCACATT
>JAHFGF010000124.1:0-4397 GCA_023247595.1 Candidatus Omnitrophota bacterium | reverse complement strand
AGGCAACCGGTGTGCGGTATTGTCCGTCGATAGAAGATAAATTAAAAAAATTCGGTGATAAAGACCGCCATCATGTTTTTCTGGAGCCGGAAGGATTAGACACATTTGAATATTATCCCAACGGAATTTCAACCGGTCTTCCGGCGGACATTCAGGAACAAATGGTCCGTTCCATTCCAGGCCTTGAACGCGCGGTCGTTGTCCGTCCCGGTTATTCCATTGAACATGGCGTTGTTCCGGCGACGGAATTGTTGTCTACTTTGGAAACAAAAAAGGTCAGAGGCCTTTTTCTCGCCGGACAAATCAATGGAACGACCGGTTATGAAGAAGCTGCTGCCCAAGGCTTGATGGCCGGCACCAACGCGGCTTTGCAGGTGAAAGAACAGCCGCCGTTTATTTTGGGCCGGCATGAATCCTATATCGGCGTTCTCATTGATGACTTAACGACCAAAGGCACCGAAGAACCTTACCGCATGTTTACTTCAAGAGTGGAATACCGTTTGATTGTGCGTGAAGACAATGCGGATCAGCGTTTATCAAAATACGGACATGCTTTTGGACTGTTAAGTGATGCTGACTATGAAGCTGTCGGACGCAAATACGAAGCCATCAGCCGCGAGGTGGAGCATTTGCGCACAACCAAAATAGGGCCGGGCACAGAACTCGACGGGATTTTGTTGGAAAATAATTCCAGCCCCATCCGCCAGCAGACGTCTTTGTATGATCTTCTCAAGCGTCCGCAGGTCACGTATAACATGATCGCCCCATACGACGGCAATTTAAAAAATTATCCCGCCGCTGTCATTGGCCAGGTGGAATATGAAATCAAATATGAAGGTTTTATCGGCCGGCAGTTAAAGGAAGTGGAGAAATTCCGTCATATTGAAAATATCAAAGTTCCCGCGGGCATTGATTATGACCAGATCCCAAGTTTATCCAAGGAAATCCGCGAGAAGTTAAAACGATTTACTCCGTCGACGCTGGGACAGGCCAACCGCATTTCGGGCGTCACGCCGGCGGCGCTTACAATTTTGATGATTTATTTTAAGAAATATTTCGAAGAAAAACGCGTTTCGTAATTAATGCAGGGGCGGGTTTAAAATCCACCCGTGCGTTTTTAATCCCAAGGAGGTCAAAATGTCAACCGCAACAGAAGGTAAAACGAGAATCGCCAACGATATCACGGAATTAATCGGGAACACCCCGCTTGTTCGTCTGAATAAGGTGACCGAAGGCTGCCATGCCACGGTCGTCGCTAAATTGGAATTTTTTAATCCGTTAAGTTCCGTCAAGGACCGTATCGGAAACGCCATGATCACGGCCGCGGAAAAAGCCGGCAAGATCAAAAAAGACACCGTGTTAGTTGAACCTACGTCGGGAAATACCGGTATCGCGCTCGCGTTTGTGTGCGCGGTCAAGGGTTACAAATTGGTTTTGACCATGCCGGAAACGATGAGCTTGGAACGCCGTGCTTTATTGCGCGCGCTGGGAGCGGAATTGGTTTTGACGCCTGGTTCAGAAGGCATGAAGGGCGCAATCAAAAAAGCAAAAGAGATGTATGATTCGGATCCTAACAAGTATTTCATGCCTCAGCAGTTTGATAACTTGGCTAATCCTGAGGTCCACCGCAAGACAACCGCCGAGGAAATCTGGCGCGATACCGACGGTAAGGTTGACTTTTTAGTCGCCGGCGTCGGAACAGGCGGAACGATTACCGGTGTCAAGCAGGTGATTAGCGCGCGTAAGCCGTCGTTTAAAGCCATTGCCGTTGAACCTGCCACATCTCCGGTTCTCTCGGGCGGCGCGCCTGGTCCGCATAAGATTCAAGGTATTGGTGCCGGTTTTATTCCCAGCATCGTCGATATGAAATTAATTGATGAAGTAATTCAAGTAACCAACGATGAAGCCTTTGCCATGGCCAAGCGTTTGATTAAAGAAGAAGGAATCCTTTGCGGGATTTCATCCGGCGGAAACGTAGCAGCCGCACTTAAAGTGGCCCAGCGCCCGGAAAATAAGGGCAAGCTGATTGTGACCATTATCCCGTCGACGGGTGAACGTTATCTTTCGACCGATTTGTTCGCGGAATATCGTAGCTAATTTAAGACCAAAGACAGAAGACTGAAGACAAGAGACAAAAAGAAGACCATAAGCAGATAATGTTTATGGTCTTCTTTTTTGTGTTCAATAGACTTTGGTCTGTAGTCTTTTGTCTTCAGTCTCTGATTTTCTTATCGCTTATCGCCAGATTCCAAGCGTCAAATCAAGCACAACCTCCGCCATCATCGCCGCGCATTGGGTGACGCGCGGGGCCATGGGAGGGTGGCCGTCGTGCGAATTGGTGGTGCGGTCGCCGCAGATATACAAGTTGCCGATTTTTTTAACCGTCATCGGTTTTTTTTCAAGAAGCCCCGCCATGCCGACGCCGCTTACGACCACGGGAAAGCGCGTGCGGTAATATTCCGCGAAACGGAATTTCCAATCCAGCACATCAAAAGCCTCCACAATAAAATCCGCGCCTTTAAAAAATTGGTCAGCGTTAGTTTCATTCCACTGCAGCTGGTGAATGACAATTTTTGCGTCAGGATTAATATCCAAGAGGCGCTTCTTAGTGACCTCAACTTTGGACAATCCGATTTCATTCGTAAAATACTGCTGGCGGTTTAAGTTGGATGCGTCGATGACATCCTGGTCGAGGATTTCGAGATTTTTGAATCCAGAGCGAACCAAAATCATCGCAACATTAGACCCCAGCCCGCCCGCGCCGCCGATGCCGACGCGTTTGGATTGTATCTTTGCGAGCTGCTCAGCCGAAAGGTATCGCAGAAGGCCGAGTTCGAAAGTGTTGTGGGTGGGTGTTGGAGTATTCATAGCGTATTTAGTTTAGGGAACACCGAGCATAATAACAAACCGTATCGGAACACCTAACAAACTGAATACATCATCGGAAACTCAAGGCTACTCTTCGGGTGGCCATTGATGATTAATTTTTTATGAGTAAATCTAACGCATTTTTCTTTTCTAGAAATTTAGTTTTTACTTTATCAATAAATTCTGATTTAAGAAACGAGATATTGCCTACCTGTTTATAAATTTTAACAGGAGTAATTGTTCTACCAGCAGAATCTATCTCAACGTTGTATCTAATATAGTGCTCATAGAATGTCAAAAATATGTCTAAATCATCTGGATCCATAAGCGAATAGTTACGATCAAAGATTTCTTTGATTCTTATATTGTTTTCAATGACCTTTTTCATGTATTCATTTGTGACATTTAACGTTTTGCTCATTTGTTCTTCTATTGCTTCTTGCGTTTTAACATCTGAACTAAAGTCTTTGTTTTCATACTTGTCAATGTATGCTTTCTTAAGACGATCATCTAATTCAAAAAGTTTCTCTGTTTGAGACACAAAGTAGTAAAGAGGACCATATAATTCCCGAATCTGATCGTTTAGGAATTTTATTTTCCGTTCTTTCTTGTCCGCTCGTTCGGCGCGAATCCAGTTGAGTAATGCTCCCACAACTCCACCACCGAGGAAACTAACAATCAGAGTTATAGCTTGCATATATTTTGAATCCATAATTTATTTGGTGTTTTTGTTTATTATTTATTGTTGGTACCCGTTATTACGTTCAACCTACAAGGTGTTCCGGTGTACCAATAAGCTCATAGTTTGCTAGGTGACCTGTGTACTTGTGTACCCTGTGCCCCCGCAACGTTCACGCCGCTAGGCATCCCTGCTCCATGTGTTCTAAAGCAGTAGAACTTTCTTAAACCGTTTCTGCGCTGCTTTGGCTAGAATTTTATCGGACGTGGCAAACACCTCGCAGCTGGATAGACTTCCGGCGCTGAGCTGTAACGCGTCCAATGTCTTTAAATGGTGTTGAGCCACGAAATTGATGGCTGTTGTTTCAAATTCTTCGTTCCAGTCAACGATGTTAAACGAGGGGATGTCTTTGTCGATCTCTTCCATGATTTTTTTGCCCTCGGAGGCTTTGATGGATTTTTCACGCAGCCGTCTGGCAAGAGCGGAAAACAATTCAAGTCGCGTGATCGGGGAGACGGCAATGCCTTGCGCCTGATCCAGTAATTCTTCAAGTTGATCGCTGCCGGGCTCATCCACATACCGTTTAAAGAGCGCTGAAGTATCCAGAAAAATTTTCATCGAGCAGATTCTCCGCGCATACGTATCACTGTTTCCGAGAGCGAAACGCCTTTGATCTTGATGCGTTTGACCGGGCGCTTCCACGCGGGTTCTTTGATGTGGGGGTTATGAGGGATGATCTCAGCGATAGGGATGTTTCTTTCCATGATGATGATCCGTTCACCGGCTTTGACCTTTTTTAAGCAGTTAGAGAAATTATGTGTCAGTTCACGTATGTTGATGGCAACCATGC
>JAHFGF010000123.1 GCA_023247595.1 Candidatus Omnitrophota bacterium | reverse complement strand
TTAAAGGACGCAAAGCTTCCGGATGTTTTATCCGGGGCGCTGCAGGTGTCAATCAAGGATCTTGCCGTCGGACCAAAGGGTTTGGGTGATTTTCATCTGGACGTTAATCTTAAAGACGGGTCCGTCAGTCTCAAAGATGCAGCTCCGGAAACCAGCTTTGCGGCGTCTAAGATTAATTTGTCCCTTGAAAATCTGACCTTAAAAGATCCATTTAAATTTTCTCTGCAGATGGCATATCTTAATGAATTGCCGGATATCGACCTTCGCGGAATAGCCGCGGTTGATTTACCGGCACAGTCGGTACGGCTTAAAGATTTTAACATCGGGGTTGATTTGGGTTTGCTTAATTTGGAACAATTGAAATCAACCATGGGTTCTTTAAAAAGCGTTCCATTTCCGGAAAGCTTGGGCGGGAAAATTAACATCACTGTTAAAGATTTAGAAGCCTCTGCGCAAGGCGTTAAAAATATCCTCATGGATTTCACATTTCAAGATGGTCATGTTTCGATGAATCAGGTTGCGCCGGGAATATCTTTTAAAGCGGGGGACATTAATCTTGGAATTGAGAATTTCACATTTGATAAGCCATTTTTAAGCAAACTGAGCCTTGCGTATTTATCTGATAAGCCCAATATTGATTTTACTGGGGCGATTGCATTTAACATGCAGACTCATGGGATTGTGCTGAAAGATGGTTTATTGAATTTGGATTTATCACAAATGAATCTTACGGAATTAAAAACATCGGTTGAGGCATTGTCCCAAGTTCCGCTTCCTGAATCTATCGGCGGGGAGATGAAGGTAGCCATTAAGAATATTTCTGCCGGACCTAAAGGTTTGGGATCTGTTTTAGTGGATATGCATTTGAACAACGGTTCATTCAAAATGAAGGATTTATCGCCGGGAGTTTCACTCGCGGCATCACAGATTGGATTGGATATTAAAAATATCAATTTGGATAAAAATCCGATGGACATCAAAGTGGATGCGGCTTATTTGAGTGAACAGCCCAACCTGTCATTTTCCGGTTCCGCTGTTGTGGATGTGCCGCAATCCATGGTTCAATTGAAGGGTTCGTCATTCAAGACGGATTTATCGCTTTTGTCTATGGAACAATTGCGCGGTTCCATTGCCGCCCTTAAAGATGTGCCGTTGCCGCAGATATTAAAAGGGTTATTGAATGTTCAGATTGATGAATTAACCGCCGGGCCGAAAGGTTTGGTGTCTTTTCAAAGCAAAGGCGATCTCAGTTCCGGGATGGTTAAACTAAAGGAACTTAATGTTCCTATTGATATTTCACAAATCAAGTTTCAGGCGGATGGAACCAATGCCAAATTGGATGATGTTGAGATTTCTATCGGCAAAGGAAAGATTAAAGCCAAGGCAGCGATTGATAACTATTTGGTCAAACCTATCATTAATAAGGAAGTGACGATTGAAGGCCTGGACTTGACGGAAATCCTTGAGCAAAAAGATGCGCCGATGAAAATGCAGGGCGTCATTTATGCGGCCATAAAAGCGCAGGGTGATATTTCGAATTTGAAATCGCTTGTTGGCGATGGTACATTTGAGATCAAAGACGCTAAGATTTCAAGTTTGAATGTTCTCAAAGCTGTTTTTGATGCCATTAAAATTCCTCTTTTACCGAATCTTTCTGAAATTGTGCTGGGTGTTCTTCCGGAGGAATACCGTAAAGAATTTGAAAAACCCGATACGGATTTCAAAAGTGTTAAGTGGGCCATGACCATTGCGGAAGGTTTGATTCATATGGAACCAATTGATGTTCAATCGGATAATTTTTCGTTTATTGGCAAAGGTGATGCCGGGTTTGATCAGGCCTATGTGATTGATGGTGGTTTTAAACTTTCTAAAAATTTATCCGAGCTTTTGGTCAAAGACGTCGAACAGCCATTTGCTTATATGGTCGATGAAAATAATTTGGTCACGTTGCCTATTCACGTGAAAGGAAAAGGATCTCAGCCGCCGAAATTCCAAGTGGATGCTGTTCTTAAGGATTTGACTACAAATGCTCTCAAAAGCAAAGGTAAGGAAGAGCTTGGAAAGGTTTTGGGAAAGTTTTTAAATAAAGGTGAAGCGCAGCCTGAAGGTGCTCCTCAAACAGAAGGCCAAGCCTCTGATCCGGCCGCGCAAAAGTCTGAAAAGTCTTCAGGAGAGCAAATAATCGACGGATTATTCGGCACTATTTTTAAATAATAATTAATTTATAGGTAATCTTTTATGCCGCGAACCCCCACCCGCAGGCGTTTGGTTTTCTTAGGTTCCATTGTTTTATCGGCAATTCTTTATTTTCTTCCGAATGAAATTACCCAATCCAAACAGCCAGCTCAAACGCAAAGCCAAAGTCAGGAATATTATTATATTAAACGGGTCGTGGATGGAGATACGTTCATTCTGTCTAATGGAGAGAAAGTGCGGTTAACAGGCATTGATACGCCCGAGAGCCATGATAATCCTAAAGCCCGTAAAGATAGCTTGCGAACCGGAAAAGATTTACTGGCTATAACTATTCAGGGAAAAGAAGCAGCCAGGTTTGTCAGGAAATTGGCGGAAGGGAAAAAAATCCGTATTGAATATGATGTTCAGAAACGAGATCGCTACGGGCGGCTGCTGATTTATGCTTATGATATCGATACGTTAAAAAATAATGCACAAATTGTCCTTCCTAAAGGTATGGTAGTCAATGCCAGCAAGGAAATATTTTTAAATGGTTCGATTATCGGTTCCGGATACGCGGTTCCTTTGACGATTCCTCCGAATGTCAAACATGCAAAATTATTAAAAGAGCTGTATTCAGAGGCCAGAGTTAATCGCAGAGGGCTTTGGGCTGAGTAAACGGTTGGCCTTTCTATAATAATTACGATTGAACTAAAGTGAATAATTTTTAATCTTTAGGTTCTAAACAGGTAACTAATATCAAAGCTGAACATTTCAAGTTTAGAACGTATTTTATTGTTGAATAATGTAATTTGTTTGATATATTTCATAACTCATTGAAAATTAAGATGTTTTTGTTTTAGAAAATGATTTTTTAGGTTCAATGGGACGGCTTGACGCGTTCTTTTGGCATGTTATACTTCGAAGGACTGACATATTCTGTTTTGATCAGGTAAACCACTCGTAAGAGTGGGACCCCCGCAAAATGCGGGGCGGTAGACCCAAATAGGGTTTGCTGACAAAGCTATAGGGCCTTCGAGGAGGAGGCAGCCAGTTGCCGAACAGAAACTTTGAACACAATATCATTTTTCCTATTCTCCGCATTCTGAGCCTCGAATGTGCGGGGAGTAGGTTTTTTTATGCTATTCAAATGGTTTTCCCAGATATATGGCCTTATAATATCCATATTAAAAAGAGAGGTGTCGTATGACTAAAATCCAACGAATGTTACAAATGACTGCTGCTGTTTTTTTGTTTTTCGGGTTATCAGGTATAGCCCAAGCCGCGACTACGTACTATATCCGTACGGACGGCGGTTCCGATACACAATGTACAGGTAAAGCGGATGCTGCGTATCCTGGAACCGGAACAAACCAGGCCTGCGCTTTTTCACATCCGTTTTATGTGATATCACCTGCCGGTTCTCCGAGCAAGATGGTGGGCGGTGATACTATGATTGTGGGCCCGGGACAATACATGATGGGTTTTGGTGCTCCCAATTCGCCTAGTTGTTCTGAGTATTATCCTTGGGATTGCAGCACTCGAGCTATTCCATCAGGTACGGCCGCGAATCCAACGAAAATATTAGGAAAAGGTTATGATACTGGTTGCAGTTCAAAACCGCAGTTTTGGGGAACGGAACGTTCTGCCAGTGTTATAGATTTAAGATCCAGTAGTAACGTTCAGATTCAATGCTTGGAAATCACAGACCATTCAGGTTGTATGGACAGCGGACCGGATTTAGCTACAAAATGTAATCGTGATTCATATCCTTACGGTCCTTGGGCGATGACTGGTATTGTGGCTTCTGACAGCCAAAATGTTCTATTGAAAGATGTTAATATTCATGGTTTGCGTTCTGGTATTATGGCCGGTCGTTTAACCGATTGGACTATGGATAAGACCGATATTATCGCCAACTCATTCGTAGGTTGGGACGGTGATATCGGGGCCAATGTTTCTTCTAATAGCGGTACGATCACGTTTAAAGATTCGAAGATTCAATGGAGCGGTTGCGGGGAAACTTATCCCGGATTGCAGATCCATCATTGTTATAGCCAGGATCAAGGTGGTTATGGTGACGGTTTAGGTACTCATCATACGGATGGAAACTGGGTGTTTGATCATGTCGACTTCAGTCATAACGTTTCTGATGGGCTTGACCTTCTTTATCACACCGGAAACGGATCAATTACGATTACGCACTCACGTTTTGAAGGAAACGCTGGTAATCAGGTGAAAGTGGCGGCCGCGACAAACATCGATAACTCCAAGATGATTGGTAACTGCGCGTATTTTAACGGCAAGTCATTTGCATCAACAACGGGTGTAGGTTTTAATTCCGTTGCTTTCAACAACTGCCGTGCGGCTGGTAACACAATTGCCGTTGATTTTCATCCTGGTATGCAATTGAACATCTACAACTCAACGATTACCGGACATGGTGACGTTCTTGTTCAGTCCAGCGGTTCGAGCTGTTTATCGACGGACAAGGTCATTTCTAAAAATAATATTTACATAGGCGGGCCGGAATTCAATAACGGCGGCCAAGATGTGGCTGACCTTTATTATGCCGCTGGTGCGACAGGTAATGGTGATGGAACTTGCGGTGCCGTTGCTCTTACGTCAACGAATGACATCATCTGGGGCACAAAGAACAATAATACTAGATGTCCAACGGGTTCGACGACAAAATGTATGGATCCTAAAATTGTAGGCCCCTTCACCTATGGCGGGGATAACCAAGATGTTTCATTACAACAAGTAAGCCCTGCTATTAAAATGGGAAATGTGATGTCGAATATCGCTCGGACAGACTTTAATAACTTTGACCGAGGAGCAAATTGGGACGTGGGTTCGTTGCAATTTGGTTCTGTCCCGACTCAGGGTTCAACAAGCCTGCCGGTACCTGTGCCCGTGCCGACAACGCCTGTTTGCGGTAA
>JAHFGF010000122.1 GCA_023247595.1 Candidatus Omnitrophota bacterium | reverse complement strand
GCCGAAGTTTTCATAGAGTTCGCGCAGGATCTTTTTCTCTTGCTCAGGTGAAAAATTAAGCGCATTGCTGCTGGCCGTGTTCAAGGCCTGAAGCACCGGATCGCCGGAGACGTGATGGTAAACGCGGATGGTGTTGACCCCCATGTCCTTCATCAGCTGAAAGTCGCCTATTTCTTGTTCATCAGGATCTTGAACGTTGTTGAAATTATGATCGACCCACGTTTGGTAAGCGAAATCGTTACGGTTGTCCTTGTCGTCATCCACCATCTCCCAGTTATGGCGCGTGTTATCCGTCCCATTCTCGCCGATCTTGTCAGGATAATAGCAAATGCCTTTGATAAAATATGGTTTTCCGTTGACTAACAGTTCCCATCCGCTTTCGGTCTTCTGGGTCTTGACCTCGGAGGCATAGCAGGGGAAGGTGAAGGTTATTAGGAGCAATAAAATTTGACAAGTTTTTGCGGGCATACTGACTCCTGAAAAATTCCGGGAACCTAATTTTTTTTGAAACTTTTCCCCGATTTTGGATTCGATACTTAAAACCTCATAAAACCTCGAACCGTCTTCTATCCATTTCCTTTTACATCAAGAACTTACACCAGAAGCATGTAATTCATTATTCATAAATCTTCCTTAACTGTTCAATTAATATTTAATTTTGTTTCAACTATAGCACGGAAAAACTAAACTCAAAACAGCGTTTTTATATTTGAAAACAGCCTTATCTGACGGATATTTACATTGACAAGCCCAAACATATGACTTATCTTTATCACATGAAATTCCCAATTTCAAACCATCCCCTGCAGGATTTACTCAAACAGCGCATCGTCATCATCGACGGTGCGATGGGCACTATGATCCAGCGCTATAAACTGACGGAAGAACAGTTCCGCGGCGCCCGCTTTAAAGATCATCCTGGAGACCTCAAGGGTAACAACGAAATCCTCAACATCACCCAGCCGCACATCATCGAGGAAATCCATAAGGCCTATTTGGAAGCCGGCGCTGACATCATTGAAACCAATACCTTCAATGCCCAAGCGATTTCCCTTGCCGACTACAAGATGGAAACGCTGGGTTATGAATTATCCAAAGCCGGAGCGCAAGCTGCCCGAAACGCGGCGGACAAAGTCATGGCCAAAGACAAAGGCCGCTTGTGTTTTGTCGCCGGCGCCATTGGACCGACAACAAAAACATCCTCCATTTCAACCGACGTCAACAATCCGGCTGCCCGCGGGGCGACTTATGATGAACTTGTTGCGGCTTATTACGACCAGGTCAAAGGTTTGTTAGACGGCGGGTCTGATGTACTTTTAGTTGAAACCATTTTTGACACCCTAAACGCCAAGGCAGCATTCTTTGCCATTCAGAAATATTTTGACGACACAGGCAAAAGCGTTCCGATTATGGCGTCTGTCACATTCATTCAGGCCGGAAGTATCCGCGGTGTAACAGGACAGACCGTCGAGGCTTTCTGGGATTCTATTTCCCATGTTCCTCTATTAAGCGTCGGCATGAACTGCGCCTTAGGGCCTCAGGAAATGCGGCCGCTCTTGCAGGAACTCTCGCGCATCGCGCCGATTTTTGTGAGCTGTTATCCCAACGCCGGTCTTCCCAATCCGTTACTTCCGACGGGATTTCCGGAAACTCCCCAAAGCCTGGCACCGCAGCTTAAGGACTGGGCAAAAAATGGTTGGCTCAATATCGTCGGCGGATGCTGCGGAACAACTCCGGATCATATCCAAATGATTGCCCAGGCTGTCAAAGACCTTCCCCGGCGTGTTCCTGCTGCCATTGAACCTTATCTGCGGCTAAGCGGGCTTGACGCGCTCACCGTTCGTCCGGATTCCAATTTTGTGAATGTGGGAGAACGCACCAACATCACCGGGTCACCCAAATTTTCCAAACTGATTTTAGCCGGACAATTTGAAGAAGCCGTCACCGTCGCCAGGCAGCAGGTTGAAAACGGAGCGCAAATCATCGACGTCAACATGGATGAAGGCATGTTGGACGGCGAAAAGGCCATGACCACGTTTCTTAACTACATTGCCTCTGACCCTGACATTGCCAAAGTCCCCATCATGATTGATTCCTCCAAATGGTCGGTCATTGAAGCGGGCCTCAAATGCGTTCAAGGCAAAGGCATTGTCAATTCCATCAGCCTCAAAGAAGGCGAAGAAAAATTTATCGCGCAGGCCAAACTTATCCAACGTTACGGCGCCGCGGTTGTCGTCATGGCTTTTGATGAACGAGGACAAGCGGATAATTTCCAACGAAAAATCGAAGTCTGTAAAAGGTCCTATGACATTCTGACGCAAAAAGTCGGCTTCGCCCCTCAGGATATTATTTTTGATCCCAACATCTTGACGGTCGCGACCGGCCTTGATGAACACAACAATTACGCGGTTGATTTTATCGAAGCCACACGCTGGATTAAACAGAATCTCCCCTTTGCCAAGGTCAGCGGCGGGGTCAGCAACATTTCGTTTAGCTTCCGCGGCAACAATGTCGTGCGCGAGGCCATGCACAGCGCGTTTTTATATCACGCCATTAAGGCCGGGCTTGACATGGGCATCGTGAACGCGGGAATGCTTGAAATCTATGAAGAAATACCCAAAGACCTTCTGGAACTCGTCGAAGATGTCCTCTTAAACCGCCGGCCGGATTCCACCGAACGCCTGGTTAAATTTGCCGAATCCGTCAAAAAGAAAGACGCGACGGAGAAAGTTGAAGACGAATGGCGCAAAGAGCCTGTCGAAAAACGCCTTTCGCATGCTCTGGTTAAAGGCATCGTGGAATTTATCGATCAAGATGTGGAAGAAGCGCGGCAGAACTACGAACGCCCGCTGTCCATTATTGAAGGGCCGCTGATGGACGGCATGAACATCGTCGGCGATCTTTTTGGCGCCGGAAAAATGTTCCTGCCTCAGGTCGTTAAAAGCGCGCGCGTCATGAAGAAAGCTGTTGCCTACCTCATGCCTTTTATGGAAGCTCAAAAAAAAGAAGGCGAAAGTAAAAACGCGGGCACCATTCTTATGGCAACGGTCAAAGGTGACGTGCATGATATCGGCAAAAATATCGTCGGCGTTGTCCTGGCCTGCAATAATTTCAAAGTTATCGATTTAGGCGTCATGGTGTCCTGCGAAAAAATCCTCAAAACAGCCATCGAGGAAAAAGTCGACATGATCGGTTTAAGCGGGCTTATTACTCCGTCCTTGGATGAAATGATCCATGTGGCTTCCGAAATGCAGCGGCAGCAATTCCAGATTCCTCTTTTAATCGGCGGAGCCACAACCTCGCCTGATCATACCGCGGTCAAGATTGCGCTCGCTTTTCCCAACGGTTTTACCATCCATGTGAAAGATGCCTCACGTTCCGTCGGTGTCTGCCGCAATTTGATGGACCCGTCCGTTAAAACCGGATTTGTGGAAAAAACACAAAAACAGTATGAAGGCCTGCGCGAAGAACACGCCAGCCGTCGGTCTGAAAAAAAATTTCTGACGATCGAAGAAGCGCGGAAACACAAAATGGAGTCTGATTGGAAAACAATTTCCATAACTGTCCCTTCGTTTCTAGGAGTTAAAGCGTTTAAGAACTATGATCTCCGTCGTATCCGCGAACGCATTGACTGGTCGCCTTATTTTCAGGCCTGGGAATTGCAAGGGAAGTATCCGAACATATTAAAACACCCGGAGCTTGGCGCAGAGGCCACGCGTGTTTTTAACGACGCGCAAAAAATGCTTAACGACATCATCACCTACCGGCAGTTAAAGGCCAATGGTGTCGTCGGCTTCTTTCCTGCCAACAGCGTCGGCGATGACATCGAAGTGTACACCGATGACACACGCATCAAGGTCTTGACTGTTTTACATAATCTGCGCCAGCAGGCCCAACAGCCTGAAGGCCGGGCGTATTATTCCCACGCGGATTTTACAGCGCCCAAAGAATCAGGCCGAAAAGATTACATCGGCGTCTTTGCTGTCACGGCGGGTGTCGGATTAGATGAGCTCGTTATGAAGTATAAAGCGGATCATGACGACTACAAAAGCATCGTGGCAACAGCGCTGGCCGACCGTCTGGCCGAGGCCTTTGCCGAACATCTGCATGAACGCGCGCGCCGTGAGTTTTGGGGTTATGCGTCGAATGAACATTTAAGCAATGAGGATATTATTTTAGGTAAGTACACCGGCGTCCGTCCCGCCCCAGGCTATCCGGCCTGTCCGGACCATACCGAAAAAGACGCGCTTTTTAAACTTCTGGATGTCACCGCGAACACCGGCATCACCATGACCGAATCCTACGCCATGTTTCCGACCGCCGCGGTCTGCGGTTTTTATTTCGCCCACCCGCAATCCAAATATTTTGCCGTTGGCAAAATCAATAAAGACCAAGTCACTGATTACGCCAAACGCAAAGGCATGGACGTCGCGATGGTCGAGCGTTGGCTTGGACCTAATCTGGGTTATTGATAAAGACAGAAGAAGGAAGATAGAAGAGGGAAGAAAAACAAAGACCAAGAAACAAAAGAACACGACTTTAATTAGCCGCTCATTCTCTGTTTTTTATTTCTTCTATCCTCCCTCTTCCTTCTTCCCTCTTAATCAAAACTTAACTGACATCCCCACCGTCACATTGCGCTCGGGCGCGGGGAAATAGGACTTCGTGCTTGAAAATGTTGATTTGCTGACGTAGGAATAATACTGTTCATCAAAAATATTATTCAAGGCGACATAAACTTCCATATATTTACGGTCATAACTTAATTTCGTATCCATCAAATAATACGGTTTAATCGCCGACGTTGCGTTGGATGTGTCATTAATAGCAAACCGTTCTCCCACATAATGGCCAATCAATGAAACATTGTAATTCTTGAGAAATCCAACCGTCAGGCTGGCATTGGCTTCATGTTTAGGCACCAGCGGAATAATTTTTCCGTCAAAGACACCCTTTAAAAACTCAGCGTCTTGATAAGTGTAGTTGGTATCGAATTCCAACCTATCAAGCTGTTCAACTGAAAAAAACTTTAACAAATCCGTCTGCTGGCCAATCTCAACCCCGCGCCGGCGGGTTTTGTCGTAATTGCTATTGGCAAACGTGACCGGATCAAAAAAGATTTCATTAT
>JAHFGF010000012.1 GCA_023247595.1 Candidatus Omnitrophota bacterium | reverse complement strand
TGTTGAAAATAGTAACTATGTGCTTAGATATTTGTTGAGAATGCTGCATATGCTTCAAAGCGACGTTGTTATCTTTGCCGTGGATTACTATTTCCAAGTTCTGGTGGAAAGGAGGTAGTAAGTACCATGGCAAAAGGTAAAGTAAAGTGGTTCGATAGCAAAAAAGGCTATGGCTTTATCGCTGCCGAAACGGGGGAAGATGTATTCGTCCATTTCAGCGCGATCCAAGGCGATGGCTATAAGAGCTTAGACGAAGGCCAAGAAGTTGAATTCGAAGCCGAACGTGATCAAAAAGGTCTTAAAGCTAAAAACGTTACAAAAGCGTAAATGTTAAGCCCGGCGCCTAAAGCGCCGGGCTTAATCCTCTCTCACAAGAGAAAAAAAGTGGATAAAAAACCGCACACCTTCCATATTCCCGTCATGGGGACAGGTTTTTCCATCGACACCCCTGTCAAAGTAGCTAAATACGGAATTTCTTCAGTTATTTCTATAGTTGATGATTGCCTCATTGAAGAGATGCGTAAATACTACTCTGAGAGAACGGGGGAAGCCTATGTCCCGATTACCAAGTACGAAGAAGATTTTCGTGCCCGCCGCATCCGGGAATATCTTAATTTAATTGACCGTATTGTTCAGAAACAATTTGCCGAGTTAAAAGTCTCTGCTTTTGAAATCGGATCCGAAATAACCAAATATTTTCGGCTTCTTCCGGATGAGTCTCCTTTAAAAATTTTATATACAAAAATGCTCAACACTGCTGATCTGCATGAGAAGAAAGAAATGCAGGACACATTAAGAGCCTCGATCCGGCCCGGAGATATCAACGTCAACATTATGACGAAATTGGACCGTAACAATTACGGATCTGACAAAAAAGAATTGCCCCAGGAATTTTCCGACGCGTTGTCAGCTTTGCGGGGTTACGCTCAAAGCACATTGAATTCCGCCATTGTTTTTTCCGCCGGTTTTAACCGCAGGTTATATTCCTACATTGAAGAGTTTAAAGATTTTTATGCCGATGCCGCTGGTTTTATTAAAAAGCGCGTTATTATCAAAGTGAGCGACTACCGTTCCGCTTTGATCCAGGGAAGATTTTTGGCAAAAAAGGGTATTTGGGTTTCTGAATACCGCATCGAATCCGGTTTAAATTGCGGCGGTCATGCCTTTGCCACCGATGGGTATTTGATGGGCCCGATTTTGGAGGAATTTAAGGTTAAACGCCAGGAGCTGGCGGAGAGTTTGCATGCTATTTACAACGAAGCGTTAAAGCTTAAAGAAAAAATTCCATTTGTTCAGCCGCATAAAATTGAGATCACAGCCCAGGGCGGCATTGGAACTGTGAAAGAGGATCGCTACTTATTGGATCATTACCAATTAGACGGCACAGGATGGGCGACACCTTTTCTTTTGGTTCCGGAGGTTACGAACGTTGACCCGTTGACGCTTAAGAAATTATCAGAAGCGACAGAGAATGATTTATATCTCAGTCCGGTTTCTCCATTGGGCGTTCCGTTTAATAATCTTCGCGATTCGGAAAGCGATCTGGAACGCGACCGGCGCATTGAGAAAAACCGTCCAGGAAGTCCATGTCCTAAAGGTTATTTAGTTTCCAATACGGAGTTTACGCCTATACCCATTTGTACGGCGTCACGCCAGTATCAGAAATTAAAAATTGATGAGCTTAACAGTCAAAATTTGGATCCGTTTGAATTCAAACGGTCTTTGGACAAAGTCCTGGTCAAATCATGCCTTTGTAATGACCTGTCTGAAGGGGCTTTGATCATTAATAAAATCGGTAATCCGGCGCAAAAACGTTTTTCTGCCGTCTGTCCCGGACCGAACCTTGCTTTCTTTTCGAAAATTTGTTCTCTTGAAGAAATGGTTGGCCATATTTATGGACGATTAAATGTCCGAAATGATACCTATCGTCCGCATATGTTTGTCAATGAATTGAAGATGTATGTCGATTATTTTGTGAAAGAGGCCTCGAAAGTTCTTGAAGATCCTACCGAAAAGCAATTCGCCTATTGGAGAGATTTTTATCGCAATTTAATTGAAGGGATTACGTATTACAGAAATTTGTTCCCGCAGATGGTTCATGAATCCTTAGAGTTTCGCATGAAGATGCTTGAGGAAATCGAAAGTTTCCACAAGACGTTGGTTGATTTTTTTGAGAAAAATCAGGGGTTCACTTTTATAAGCCAGCCAGTTGAAACGTCTTAATTCCAATTTATCTTTTTTATCCGACGGTATCTGAAAAATCCAGCAGGTTTCTCAGATGACGATTGTGGCTATTAGATTTAAGGGTTAAGATAAAGTCAGTTTGAAAATCGCTTATCATTATTTTTTGGAGTCAGTATGAAATCAATATTCAATTCATTAAGAACATATACGGTGCGCGGGGCGCTGGCGGTTACCCCGTTAATTTTAACTTTCTTGGTTCTTCGTTTTTTCTATCGGGTATTGGATCACAGCATCATTGGACAAATCGACACTGTTTACGGCTTTAAGATTCCCGGTCCTTGGGTCGGCGTTATTGTTTTTATCGGCGTGCTTTATATGATCGGAATCATTGCCAGTAATGTTATCGGCCGTCAGGTGTTTCATCTGATTGATAAAATTTCTGAACGAATTCCGATTGTCAAAGCCATTTATCAGGTTGGTAAACAGCTTTCTAGTTCTTTATCGCCGACAGACAAGCAGTCATTCCAGAAAGTTGTTTTGTTAGAATATTTCCACTCGGGAATATTAAATATCGGATTTGTCACCGGTGTCATGAAAGACCAGTCCACCGGCGAGGAAATCTACAAAATATTAATTCCCACCGTCCCGAATCCCATTACAGGTTTTATTGTTTTTGCCAAAGCTTCCCAGATTACGGATCCCAAATGGTCTGTTGAAGACGGATTGAAAATGGTTATTTCGGGCGGCATCATCGGCCCAGAACGGATAAGGTAGCGATGGAATTATCGGCTGTTATCCTAAGCGTCCTCGGGTTGTGTGTTTTTGAAATTGTCTCCAGTTTAGATAACGCGGTCGTTAACGCGGATGTGCTTTCCACCATGAGCGTCAAGTGGCGCAAGTGGTTTATGGTTTGGGGCATTTTCTTCGGCGTGTTTTTAGTCCGCGGCCTTTTACCTTGGCTGATTCTTTGGGTTGCCAATCCTTCTCTTGGAGTTTGGCGCGCGATGATGGCTTCATTCAGTAATGATCCAAGGGTGACGGAATCGTTGGAACAATCAGCGCCGATTCTTCTTGTGGGTGGAGGGTTGTTTTTGATCTTTCTTTTTTTCCATTGGTTGTTTTTGGAACCCAAGAATTTCGGGTTAGGGATGGAAAAATACATCAGCCGTCAGGGGGCTTGGTTTTATGCCATTGTCTCGGTTATCTTGGCTGTTGTTGTGTGGATGGCGATTAAGAAAAATCCGATGATGGCTTTTTCAGCCGCTATAGGTGCCAGCGCGTTTTTTATTACCCACGGATTTAAGGAACATGCCGCGCGGGTTGAAACGGAAATGAAAAACAGCAAAGACATGTCGGATATCAGCAAGCTCATTTATCTGGAGATTCTCGACGCCACGTTTTCCATCGACGGCGTCATCGGGGCGTTTGCCTTTACGATGTCCGTTCCTATTATAATTTTGGGCAACGGGCTGGGTGCAGTCGTGGTGCGCGAGCTTACCATCCGCGGGGTTGATAAAATCCGTAATTTTCCATATCTTAAAAACGGCGCCATGTATTCGATTTTTTTTCTGGGCGTCGTGATGCTTTTAGACAGCTTCGGCGTTCACATCCCGCATTATGTCGCGCCTTTAACAACGTTTACTGTTATCGGTATTTTCTTATATAAATCCATCCAATCCATGAAACCGGTCTCAAGGGCTGGGGTATGAAAGGGCAGTTATGAATACGTATTTATTATTCGGTAAATATTCAGCCAACGCCTTGAAAAACGCAAGCGCGACCCGCACGCGTAAAGCAGAGCATTTGATCGGCCGTTTCCGCGGCAAAGTAAAAGCGATGTATGCCCTAATCGGAGACCATGATTTATTGCTGGTTGTTGAACTCCCCGGCATTGATGAAGTTGTAAAGGTTTCAACCGGTTTAATGGCATTAACCGGAATCACTTTTACAACGGTTCCGGCAATTTCAATTGGCGCTTTTGACAAATTGATTTCCGAAGTCTGATATTTTCATGACCGGGCAAATTCATAATCCATACCCCTGGATACGTCTGCAGGAATTGATTGATTTGGGAAACGTCCAAGGCATCAATTCTTTGCTCGACGGTATTTCTCCTTCAGAAACCGCGCGCGCGGTAAGCCGTCTTAATGCCAAGAGGCGAAAACGGCTGCTGATTCTTCTTAATCCCACCGATGCCGCTGATGTCCTTCAAGATTTGCCTGACCAACAGGCCGCTGATTTAATTGAAAACATGACCCCTCATGAGGCCGCGCAGATTGTCGCCGAACTTCCCAGCGAAGAACAGGCAGATATTCTTTCCGACGTTAATGACCAGGGCGTTGAAGCTATTTTGGATGATCTTCCGGCGGATGACGCGCGCAAGATGCGCGAATTGCTTCAGTATCCCGAAGACAGCGCCGGCGGGATTATGAACCTTGAGTATGTGGCCTTCCGTGAAGGAATGACGGTCGGTGAAGTGATGGATGATTTGCAGCGCAACGCCAATGTTTATTCTGATTATCATGTGCAGTACACTTATGTCATTTCGGATCAGGGGCACCTGCGCGGCGTGCTGCGCATGAGAGATTTGCCGATGACCGGACGTCAGAGACCGGTGCATGAGATTATGTTGAACAATCCGTCATCTGTTTTTGTGGACACGCCATTGGAGGAATTAATCCGGGTTTTTGAGGATAGTTCATTTATCGGTATGCCGGTTATCCGCAGAGATAAATTTTTGCTGGGCGTCATTCGGCGCGATGAAGTGTTGGCAGCCGCGGCCCAAAAGGGAAATGAGTCCTATCTGAAAGCCAGCGGTATCATAGGCGGGGAAGAGCTCAGGTCCATGCCTACCATGGAGCGTTCCCGTCGGAGGCTTTCTTGGCTTTCGTTAAACATTGTTCTTAATTTAATTTCCGCAAGCGTGATTGCGGCTTATCAGGAAACATTATCGTCAGTCATCGCGCTGGCTGTGTTTTTGCCGATCATTTCTGATATGAGCGGATGTTCGGGCAATCAGGCGGTCGCGGTCAGTATTAGAGAATTGGCTTTGGGTTTGTTGAAACCTTATGAATTCGCGCGGGTATTTATTAAAGAAATGTGGATGGGAGTCATCAATGGATTGGTTCTTGGCTGTTTATTGGGAATTATTGCCGCGCTTTGGAAAGGAAATATTTATTTTGGCTTAGTGGTCGGCGGTGCGCTGGCTGTCAACACGGTGGTTTCAGTATGCCTCGGCGGTGTTATTCCTTTGTCTTTGAAATGGATTAAGATGGACCCAGCCCTCGCATCAAGCCCGATACTGACGACCGTAACAGATATGTGCGGATTTTTCTTTGCCTTATTTTTTGCGAAACAAATGCTACCATTCATCAGCTGATAGGTTAGAATAGAATAATTCAAAAAGAAATTTTTATTTAGGGGGAGGACGATGATGAAAAAATCATTCCAATATGTTTTGATGTGCGCGCTGACTTTGATGTTTGCCATGACGGCCAACAACAGTTTTGCTAAAGAGTTTGGGGCATTGACAGGCGGTCAAATAAGAGGCGTATGGAAATTTAAAGATCCTGCCAATGGTCCGCAAAAATTAATTTTCTTAAAAGACGGGACATACCATTTGGATTTTGACGGCGACGGTCAAAAGGATATTTGGGGCGAATACCGTCTTTCTCAAGACTGGGTCATTATGAATGATGTTGGAGGAGATTTCGTTTTTGACTGCGGCCAGCAGGGGGCGTATTCCTACCGAATCGTCGACGATGTATTAACCTTCCGTATGATGGCGGACCAATGCCCGTCGCGTACCCAGGCCATGAGTGTCCAATGGGTAAGGTTTAAAGAGCACAAACGTGTGATTGAACCGCCCATTATGATGAAGATATAATTCGGGCTTCATTAAAAAATAATTTCGGATTGTATAAGTGAACGAGAAGCTAGGCCAAGGATTTATTCCTGAGGGGCGTTCTGCAGTTTATCCAGAAATTCTTTCCATGGAAAATTTCGGCCGGGGCAGTGGGTGCTGGCTTCGGGAACTTCGCCGTGGCCCATGATGCGATTGATTGGGATTTTATAGTGGCGTCGGAGTTTGTTAACCAGAAACACAAGAGATTCCATCTGCTTTCTTGAAATTCTTTCTTCATCGAAATTTCCTACCAGGCAAATTCCAATGGCGCGGGTGTTCATATCACTGGCTTTGCAGTGAGCCCCGTCTTCCTGTTTGATCCACCGCGGGGTCGATTCAATCTCACCGTCCTGTTTACTGCTTTGATTGCGGTCGATGACAAAATGATAACCCACGCCTTTATCCCATCCTTTATTCAAGTGCCAGCGGTGAAATTGAAGGGCTGAACCGTCTTCGGTTCCGCTGTGGTGAATGATGATGTATTTCCATTTTTCCGAAGGATAGAGGGTTACGACAGGTTTGAGCTGAGCGGCATTCGGAACCTTGATCTGCTGGCCCATTCTTAAGGCTTGAGGATTTGAAAGCTGATTGGATTTGATGAGATCATCGACCGATACGTCATACATCTTGCCGATGCGCCATAAAGTTTCTCCGGGACCTACGGTATGGATGGTGTCCATGCGCGGGCCTGGAAGGCCGCTTGGAAGCGGAGGCATGGCAACCGTTTTCGTCGGGACAGAGGAGCAGGCCGCCAAATACATCGAGGCCAGAACCACGCATATGTAGTAAAAAAGACGTCTATTCATCGGTTGTTTTCAAAATTTGTTTTATTTTACTTTGAAATATTATGCTTCACAAGGCATAATTGAATTGTTTAAGAAGCTTGTATATAAGGTATACGGCTAATTGTCATTAAGATGATTCGCGTTAATAAGGAGAGTGTGATGATTAAGGGTGCATTGAATAAACAGCTCATTGTGAAGGTCGGAAACGATGTCGGAACGCTGGCGCAAATTACCAGTTTAATTTCTTCCTATAAAATCAACATGGTGGCCATCTGCGCCTACGCGGTCGACGGGAAGTGCGTGGTCACTCTTGTCACGGAAAATAATCTGCACGCGAAACGTTTGTTAAAAGAAAAAGGCTATGATGTTTCGGAAGAAGATATTGTTCTTGTTTCGGTTGATAACGCGCCGGGCGCTCTGCATTCGATTACGGAAAAAATCTCCGCCGCCGGAGTTGGGCTTAAATTAATTTACGGAAGCGTTGACAAAATGGGCAAAACCAGCCGGATTGTCTTTGTGTCTGAAGAAAATCCGAAAAAGATCCTGCAGGCCTTAAAAATCAAACTGAAATAACAAATGGCTTAGAGCTATTGCTGTTTCTCGGTTTCTGCGCAAAAGATTTTCGTTAAATGAAAAAATATTTAATGATGCTTATGTTTTGTTGTTGGGCGTTAAGCGGCTGCGTGGTCGGCTCCATTGAACCGTTTTATACGCCTGATCTAGTCGTGCAGAAACCGGAATTATACGGTCGATGGGATTTTGATGACCGCTTCAACCCTCAAGCCAATTCACAGATTATCCTTTCGGCCGGTAAGCTCACCATTTTTGATAAAGAGGGTAATCCCTTAGATGCAAAAATAACGTTTTTCATGGTGGAAGACAGTTTGTTTATTGATGTCTTCCCCGATGATGGAAAATTAAAGGCGGATTTGGTTGGCGAATTGCCTCCGGTGCATTTGATCGGACTTCTTAAACCCGAAGCCGATAAAATGACCTTTATTGAACTTGATTACGACTGGCTGTCCCAAGAAGTTCAATCCGGCAGAATTAAATTGCGTTATACGAAAGATGGCGAATTCACCGATGTTTTATTTACCCCTTCATCCCAAGAATGGGTTGAGTTTTTAAAAGCCTACCGTCACGACCCCAAAGCCTTTTCGCCTGACACTGAAAATTGGTTAATCCGCAAACCCGAATTTCAGCAAAGTATGCCTCAATGATGACCACGCCATTCGAGGGTGAGGCGGGTTTTTGCGCGATTGAATATTTAATTAATCGATGATATATTATGCCCTGCAATCCAAAGCCGGACGGTGAGGATTTTATTATTAAAAAAGATGTAGAGAAAGGTTGGAATTGATATGGCGCATCAAGTTATTTCATTTCATTACACGTTAACCGACCAGAATGGTAAAACGCTGGATTCTTCGCGGGGGGTGCAGCCATTGACGTTTCTTTCCGGTTCGGGACAAATTATTCCCGGTTTGGAAAAGATTTTGATTGATATGCAAGCGGGAGACAAAAAGGTTGTGACCGTGGCGCATCAGGAAGCCTACGGGGTCTTTAATAAAAGCCTGGTTTATAAAGTTTCTAAAAGTCAGCTGCCGACGCCGGAAGTTAAAGTCGGCGATGTCTTCGCCACCGGCGAGGGTGAAACCTATCAGGAAGTCATGGTCGTTGAATTGGCCGATGAATTTGCCATCCTCGACGGTAATCATCCTTTGGCGGGAAAAGATTTGACGTTTGATGTGGAGATCACAACCATCCGTGAAGCCTCTGCCGAAGAAGTATCCCATGGCCATGTTCACGGCGAGGGCGGGCATCATCATTGAGTAAGTGGTCAGGGTTCAGAGGCCAGTGGTCAGAGGTAGCTTTCAATTTCTGTTTTTTTAAAACTGACCACAGGCCACTGGTCACTGGTCACTTTAACAAACGGAACACCTATGAACGTCGCGGTCATCGGCGCGTCGGACAATCCGGAGCGCTATTCCAACATGGCGGTTAAGCTCCTCAAGGAAAAAGGCCACAGCGTTTTTCCGGTTCACCAGCGTCTTAAAATGGTGGAGGGGATGGCTGTCTTTGCTTCCATTAAAGACGTGCCTCAGCCGGTTGATACCGTGACCTTATATGTCGCCGGAGATATATCAACCCAATTGGCCGATGATATTTTTCAGATAAAACCGCGGCGCATTATTTTTAATCCCGGCGCTGAGAATCCCGAGTTAGAAACCCTGGCGCGCGCGAAAGGCATTGTCACCCAGAACGCCTGTACGCTGGTGTTGTTACGCGCCGGCCAATTTTAACTTAGTAAAATTTGTTTTAGGTTTCTGTCGTAGTTATTAAAAAATCTGAAATCAAAGGACAATGGATATGGAATCCAACGCTCAATCCCCGGAAGCTCTTGAAAAACAAAAACAGTTTTTTGAACGCGCCCGCCGCGGTGTTCTCGCGCATTTAGACGAGCAAGGCGGCAGGCTTAACATGTCCGCCTTGCATGAATACAGCCTTAAAAAATATCTCATCCAGCACCAGCGGTTTTCTGTAATGATGGAATCGTTCGTCGCGGAAAATTTGGTGGCCTTTGACTGGGCCTCGCAGGATGTGACAATAACAGACGCTGGACGGCAGTTTGTTCAGAAATCCGTGTGATATTCTTCCTACGACCGCGGACTTCTTTTTATGATTCCGCCCTGGGATCCATACTGTTTTAAAGGAAAGCCGCATGTCCGATAAAATCAAAATTAATCACCTGGTTCTTTTTTTTGCTCTGTTTTTTATGAACCTGGTAGCCTATCACAACGCCTTCCACAATGAATTCAGGTATGACCTTCCGGCTATTTATCGAGGTTCCGAGATCCCCGAATTCGCAAACCGCGTAAGATTTGCCTTTTTGATCGACGGTAAAGATGGTCCGGTACTAAATCCTAGGCTGGATTGGTTTAGGCCGATTACTTTTTTAATTTCTTGCGAACTTTTCAGGTGGGTTGACGGGCAGCTGGCGCTTATCAATGGCGTTAACATTCTTATTTTTACCATTGTGGGATTTCAGTTTTATATTTTTCTGCTTTTTCTTTCTAATCGTCCGATATTATCTGCAATGGCCGCGGTGTTTTTTTGTCTTCATCCTAGTAACGGTCTGTGGGTCAATTATCAGCCGGGTGGTGTGCAATGTTTACTTTTGTTTAGCCTGATGCTGGCAACGCTGCATACTTTTTTGCTTTTTCTCCGAGAGAGAAAAAACAGCATATATGTTTTAAGTTTAGTTTTATTTGGCATGTCATTGTTATGCCACGAGGTTGCCATTTTTCTGCCATTGACGATGGCCTTAAGCATGATGTGCCTTTTACCCGCAGAGTCCAGGCGGGGATATAAATTTTTGTTTGGTTATATATTGATAAGTGTTCTTTATCTTTGGATGCGTTCGATTGCTTTGGGCAGAGGAGATGTCCTTGTGAACCGTTTAGGCGGTTTAGGCGTGGACCCGATTGTTTACATAGCGACTCTGGTCAAAGTTTTTTTTATTTCTCTTGGTAAAATGTTTTTCCTTCAGGGAATTGTGCTTGCTTGGTGCGAGCCGTTTCTGAATCAATTTATAGGAGGATGGCTTTTGGTGGGGGCGGGACTGGTGGCATTGTTTTTTTATTTAGTGGTGAACAGCAATAAAGGGATTATTATTTGGGCAATAGGATTATTGTTTGTTGGTTTTATTCCAGTTTTTGCCGGCGGACTGCTTCTGCCTAAACAAGGCCTGGTATTTGAAGGGCACTGGTTGTTTTTCTCCTATATGGGTTATTTTGTACTGATTGGATGGATGATTGAGTTTATTTATTTAAGATGGCGGAGGAGCGCGGCGGCGGTTTTTATTTGTCTGATGGTTGTCTGGATTGCGGTGGGGTGGAATTATAACGCCTTATACGCGGATGATGTTAATTACGCGAAGTACTATATAAAAAACGCTCCTGGATTTCGTGAGGCGAATGTATTTCTCTCCCGGGCTTACTACAAACAAAAGAAATACGACGAGGCTCAAGAGGCTCTTTTGAAAGCGAGAATCGGAGACGCCAGTGATTATAGTATTTATCATTCTGTGGCTGTGTTTAACCTTTTGACCGGAAAGTATGATAGGGCCAAGGAGTATTTTTTGACCGCCGTCAGCCTTAATCCCCGGAATGCTCCGAGTTATATTTTTTTGGGACAGATCTATGAACGCGACGGGCAATGGGCGAAGGTCATTGAGGTTTATACCAAAGCGGTTGAACTCAATCCTGACCTGGTCATAACAAGGGAACGATTGGCAAATGCTTATAAGACGATTGGAAAAAATGAGCAGGCGGTTAATGTTTTAAAGCCGTCGGATAATCTTCGGGCGAAATAAATTTTCTTTATGTGACTGGGCTTCCAGGATGTGACGAACACGATGTTGATGAGAATTCGTTGTGAAATCAGTGTGGGCGAAGTTGAAATGTTATTCTGAAAAGTTTAAATCTCACCTTTCAAATATTTCTGCCGCTTGTTTTCCTCTTTAAAGTTTGTATTCAAGAAGACTTCGGGCATGGTCCAGGGCCTGGTCAATGGTCTTATGGATAAATGACTCGCCAATTTTTTCCACAAAACCGAAGTGTTTTAACCGTTCAAAAAGCGTGTCGCTCATGCCGGAGATGATGATTTGGGTTTTATCTTTGAGGGCCTGCTCGTGAAGGTCTTCCAGCGCGCGCATGCCGGTGGCGTCAATGGAAGGAACATGGCGCATCCGTAAGATGAGGATCTTGGGCTTTTTCTGAATTTCCCGCAGCATGTCACGGAATTTATCCGCGGCGCCGAAAAAGAAGGGGCCGTTAATTTCAAATACTTCAACACCCTTGGGGACAGAATGTTTATGAATGGCATACGGGTCATCAGGGTCTTCTTCGTCCAGTGATGCTGTGACAAATCCTACCTGAGTCACGGCCACGACCCGGTGCATAAATAAAAACGCGGCCAGGATGACGCCGACTTCGATGGCCACTGTCAAATCAACCAGCACCGTCAGGAAAAATGTAATCAGGAGCACCGTAATGTCGCCTTTTGAAGTGTGCAGCATTTTAAGAAATAAATGCCATTCGCTCATATTGTAGGCGATGACAACCAAAATTCCCGCGAGCGTGGCCATCGGAATAAGGGCGGCAAATTTTCCGAAGAATAAAAATAATATCAAGACAGTTATCGAATGCACAATGCCTGACACAGGCGTTTGTCCGCCGTTTTTGATGTTGGTTGCGGTCCGCGCGATGGCGCCAGTCGCGGGAATGCCGGAAAAAATCGGCGTCACGATATTGGCTACGCCTTGGCCGATGAGTTCCATGTTGGAGCGGTGCTTGCGTCCGGTCATCCCGTCGGCAACAACCGCGGATAATAGCGATTCAATTCCGGCCAGAAGCGCAATGGCAATGGCGGATGAAGACAGTTTGGTGAGGGTATCCAAATTGATGGTTGGAATATGCGGCTGGGGAAAATGGTTCGAAATTTCCCCAAACCGGCTGCCGATGGTGTCAACGGGCATGTGAAGCATTTTAGCCAATAAGGTTGTAAAGAAAATGGCGATGAGCGGTCCCGGAAGCCGTTTGGTCACGCGCGGCCAGGCGACGACAATCAAAACAGTTAATGAGGCCAATAAAAAAGAATCCCAGTTAACGGTGGAAAGATGTTCAATGTACGCGGCCCATTTGGGAATGAACCTGTCCGGCATGTGAGCAATGGTCAATCCGAAAAAATCTTTCACCTGGGTTGAAAAAATAATGAGCGCGATTCCGGATGTGAATCCGATGGTAACCGGGTAAGGAATAAATTTGATGGCATCTCCCAGACGGGCAAAACCCATGATAACCAGCATTACGCCGGCCATGATGGTGGCGGTGGCCAGGCCTTCATAGCCGTATTTTTGGACGACATCATAGACGATCACGATAAACGCGCCCGTCGGCCCTCCGATTTGAAATCGGCTGCCGCCTAATGAGGAGATCAGAAACCCCGCGATAACGGCGGTGATGATGCCCTGTTCCGGTTTGACGCCGGAAGCGATGGCAAACGCGATGGAAAGAGGAAGGGCGACAATGCCGACGATAATCCCCGCCATCAAATCTTTGCCGAAGGTGGGCAGGCTGTAGCCGTCTTTAATTACGCTAACAAGTTTAGGTTCCAGGTCGTTTATTTTTTTTGCCATGAGGTATTTGTCTGATCCGGTGATTGTTGATTTAAAAATTATATCAGATAAAAAAACATATTCTGAAACTGAATATTTTTTTCTAAATATGAAAATTTGAAAACCGCTTTGCTATAATGACTTCGTTTTATTAGACGCGGCAAAAGTTAAAGTTTTTGTGGGAAGGTGATGACGAGGTTTTCATGATTAAAAAAGAATGGATGGATCAGTTGTACCGGTTAGCGTTTTTCGGTTTGATCCTTTGGTATTTGGGCGTATGCGTTATTCATTATTTTGGCCAGAGGCCGCTATGGAATGATGAACAGGCGGTCTTTAGCAGTATTCAGATTTTTCAGCCTTCGGAATTTTTTACCCAGCCGTTACGCATGGTGCAGGTTTTCCCCCATTTGTACTTATACGTTATCCAGGCTTTTTCCAAGTGTTTTGATTATTCTTTGTTAAGCCTGCGTTTTTTTTCTTTCATTTTTATGATGGGCGCGTTTACCATTTGGCTTAAGATTGCCCGTGTTGAGTTGAAATGCCGGGTGGAATTTTTGACCTTTATGTTGTGCTGGGTCGCGTCCGTTCCGCTTATTTATTATTCCGCGGAGTTAAAACAGTATTCTTTAGATGTCTTTGTCTCAGGTTTTTTTGTGTTGTTTCTATCCGCGCAGCCGAGGCTCAGTCAGCCATCCAGCGTCGGGAAATACGGTTTGACTTTAGCAGTACTGCCGGCAGCGGTATTGTTTTCTTATCCGGCATACTTTTTTCTGGTCTTTCCGTTGTGGCATATGTGCCGTGCTTATAAAGAAGACAGGTCTCAATTGAAATTTATTCTTCTGTATCTATTTTCGATTTTGGTTTTTGCGGCGATTTCTTATCAGTTTGATATTCGCCTGCGCCCGGTTGAAGCGGTGACCAATGGATTTAATGATTATTTTATTTCGACCCACAGCTGGAAAGATTTTTTTCAGACGTTTGGCGAAGGCGTCAATAATCTTTTTTCCCGATGGTTTGTTGAACTTCCGAAAGTGTTCCGCAAGCTGGCCCGGTTTTTTATGATGTTTGGATTCATTTGGCTGTTCGTTGCTCCTTTTGTCTTTAAGGGAACTTCGGACCGGCGTTTCAATTCCGTGGCCTTTATTGCGTTGATCGTTTTTTTTGAATTAGCCGTTGCGGGCGCGCTTGAGAAATATCCCTTTGGGGTTCCGAGGACCGCTTTATTTTTATGTCCGATGCTTTTGATTTTGACGATCCAGGGCATTGGTTCGTTGAAGAAATTCAATCCGTTTGTTTATTATTCCGTGCGCGGGGCGTTTATTTTTTATCTTTTGGTAACGGCTTTGGGCATTTTAAAGCTAGTCGTGACGCAGCCGCTTATCGCGATTCCAACGATTTGGACTTCATGAAAAAATATTACTGTCTAAACTACCGTCATTGCGAGCCGAACGGTTTTTGTGAGGCGAAGCAATCTAATAGCCTGCTTTGAGTTCCACGGCCATGGCCGTGGGTGAATGGCAAGCGCTCTGCTTTTTGAGCGTCAAGTTGAGCTTACTTTTTAGCTCAATTTGTAACAGTCAGAATTAATAAGTGCCACGGGCATGCCCGTGGGTGTCTACTACGCGTATAAGATTGCTTCGTCCCTTGTGGGGACTCGCAATGACGATAATCGAGACAATACTGATGAAAAAAATACTTATAGTCCTAATGTTTTTATTCTCAACTTCGCTTGCCTGGGCGCAACAAGAGCGGGAGGCTTTGCCGTTACTTCCCACCGACCGGATTTTGGTGATCGCGCCTCATCCGGATGATGAAGTCATCGGCGCGGGCGGCCTCATGCAGGAAGCCTTGAAGTTAAAAATTCCGGTGCGGGTTTTATATCTGACCAATGGGGACAGCAATTCATTGGCGTTTCTCTATTATAAAAAGCGTCCGGTTCTGGGGCGGCGGCAGGCTTTGAACATGGGGGAGTTGCGCCAAAAGGAAGCTGCCCAGGCTATGGAATTTTTGGGAGTGGATGCCAAGGATTTAATTTTCCTCGGTTATCCGGATTTCGGAACGCTCAATATTTTTAAAAAATATTGGCAAACGCCTAAGGCCTACCGCAGTGTCTTGACCCGCGTTGACCATAATCCGTACGCGTTGAGTTTATCGCCGGGCGCCGCCTACAAGGCGAGGAATGTTTTAAATGATTTGAAGAAAGTCATTGAGGATTTCGGGCCTTCAAAGATTTTTGTGACACATCCGTCGGACAGTAATGCCGATCATCAGGCGGCTTATCTTTTTTGTAAAGTCGCGTTGTGGGAACTTAATAAAAATTCCAATGAAGTATCTCTGCTGACTTATTTGGTTCATGCCAGCAACTGGCCGCGGCCTTTGGGATTTCATCCAGAATTTAGGCTGGATCCGCCCAAGTATTTAATGCTTTCCAACGCGCGGTGGATGAACTTTGAATTAAATAATGAAAATATAGAACGTAAGAAGGACGCGTTTTATTTATATAAAACACAGATTCCCTACAAACCTAAATTTTTGTTTACCTTTGTCAGGCCCAATGAATTGTTTGCCTTGAATGATGAACTCTCATTGACGGTATCTCCGTCGATTCAAATCGATTGGTCGAATGAAGAAAAACGGCAGGGGGCGTTTATAAATAACCGCGTCTGGAAACCCGCGCGCGTTAAGATGCTGCATTCTGTTGTTTACGCGTTAAGTCCGGGAAAGATGCTGTTAAGAATCCGGCTCAACCAGACGGCATTTAAGGATGCAGATTTAGACGTGTATTTGTTTGGTTTTCGCCGCGATGTGCCTTTTGATGATATGCCGAAAATTCATTTGAAAATCAACCGGAATTTAAACGCGGATGTGTTTGACGGCAAAAAACATTTGCGGCACACGGGAGTGCAGGTCAGCCGGCTGGGAAATGATATCATGGTTGCTGTGCCGGATGAGTTAACGCGTTTTCCCCAGAAGTTGATGGGATCGGTTAATGTAAGGATTCAAAGCCTGCCGCTGGAATCATCGGCCTGGCAAATTATGGAACTGAACTATGGAACATGAACAAGTTGTGATTCGCCCATATCGCGTCCAAGACAGAGACGCCATCCGCCGCGTCAATTATGAAACTTCATTTCTGCACCAGCCGCGGAAGTTTTTTGATGACCGTGAGGTCGTGGCGGACGCGCTCACGCGTTATTACACCGATTTTGAGCCGGGTTCCTGCTTCGTCGCTGAAGCCGAGGGGCAAGTGATCGGTTATGTCATTGGAACTTTGGATATTGTGAAGATGCGAAGAGAATATGGTTCTAAGATTCTCTGGCCGTTATTTTTTAAAGCTGCTGCCCGAGGTATTTTTTTAAATAGAAAGACATATGCCTTCTTTTATCACTCTCTTAAAAGTTATTTAAAGGGCGAATTCAAGGTGCCGGATTTTAGCCAACAATATCCGTCAACCTTTCACGTTAATGTGCTCGACGGATTTCGCGGGCAGAGGGTGGGCAACCGCCTGATTTTAAGAGCGGTTCAGTTTATTCATGAGCAGCATGTGATTGGCGTCCAGTTTAGTACGATGTCCAATGAGCCTACGGCGTTTTTCGTCAGCTTGGGTTTTCATGTGATCTATCAATCGCGGAGAACTTTTTTAAAATATGCCCTCGGACATGAAACGCCGTTTAATCTTTTCGGCATGAGTGTCGCGTAGTTGTGATCCATGGTTGGGCTCGAACCGCGTCATTTCAACTTTTGAAATTATGAAAGGGGGCCGCTAGCCTTGATTTCTGTATCTTTCGAATGTTTTTTATTCAATCGTTCATTTCACCGCATATTCCAGTCATTTCCTATTCAAATACTCAACCGCCCAGTTATAAAAACGCTCGGTCTGCTTGAAATTAGCTGCTCATAGTTTCCTTGACCCACTGGTAAAATCTAACCGTTACTTTGATCATCTCATCAGCATCAAATTTCTGAACATTCCGACATTCGTACTGAACCATGTTCTTGCGAGCGATGATCTTGCGCAGTTGCCGGGATTTCTCCTGTGCGCCGTCAAGCGGAAGTTTGGCGACTAAGTCACAAACATCCAGATGATCCTGCGACACTTAAACGGACACCTTTCTCGTAAACGCAAATCGCATCAGCCGATGAAATCGCGCATTGAACAGCCAAAGTTGCTGTCGCATTCCAATTCGATCCGTTAAAAGCAGCCAGCATTTGCTCATAATTGTCGGAGGCTTTCTTCAAATAATCGGACGCAGCCGACCGATCCTCCTGCTTAATCTTAATTTCACGAGCCGTCATGCTTAAATCTCCAGCGGTTCTTTGCCGTATAAAACAGAAAAAGATTTCATCATCGTAGAAACCGGAGGTTGATTCTTTTTGAGTCTATTCTTAAATTCCATTGCTGATTTAATGTACGGATCAACCTGAACGCCAAAATAAGCTTTGAAGCGAGGAATTATTTCTAAGAAAAAAGCATCCTCAACTGATTTCAGGTCCGCAATTCTGAAAACCACGACAGCCACATCAATATCGCTGTCTTTCTTTGCTGTCTCAGTCTGCGTGCTTCCGTATAAAATTAAAGAAGCTATTTTTGCCTTGATCTTGGTTCGTTTAAATTCGTTTAAAAGAAAATCCCTGATTTCGTTTTTTAGATTCCTCTCGGCCGCGAACATGGGACGAATAATTTTCTGAA
>JAHFGF010000011.1 GCA_023247595.1 Candidatus Omnitrophota bacterium | reverse complement strand
AAAGTCGCTTCCAGTCTCGCGTATCCGTTATTGGTTATGGTGTTGGGTATCGGCACAGTTATCGTTTTACTAACGTTTGTTATTCCGCGCCTGAGCGTTATTTTTGAAGAATTCAACCAGATGCTGCCTTGGCCGACCCTTTTTCTTGTGAACGCGAGCCGTGTCTTTCTTGAAACCGGATGGATGATGCTGATAGCCGTCGGCGTCATCGGCGCCTACGTCACGCGCTGGGCACAAACACCGTCGGGAAAATTCTTTTTGGATGAACGAAAATTGCGAATGCCTTTGTTTGGACGGTTTTTTCTGCAGATGGATATCGGACGTTTTGCCAGGACCTTGGGCACTTTGCTGGGCAATGGAGTCGCGATTCCGGCCGCGTTAAACGCCAGTTGTTCGACGCTTGAGAACATGCTCCTGAAAGAAGAAATGAACGGTGTCCTTGAAGAAGTTATGAAAGGATCCAGTCTGCGCTCGGCATTGAAACAATGTCCGCATTTTCCTCAGCTTGCCGTTCAAATGATTTCCGTGGGAGAAGAGACAGGACATTTGGAAAACGGTTTAATGAAAGTTGCAACGACCTACGAACGTCAGACAAGTGAAACAGCCGCAAAGATTGTTTCACTGTTGGGGCCGATATGCCTTTTAGTCATTGTTAGCATGGTTGGATTCGTCGTCATCGCTATGCTATTGCCGATTTTAAAAATGAATATGCTTGTTTAAAGCAGCAAGGAAGGAAAGTTTATGCGGACAAATAAAAGCGGTTTTACACTTATTGAAATCATGCTCGTTGTTATTATCATTGGTATTCTCGCTGCGATGGTTATTCCCAATTTGAGCGGCCGCAGCGATCAAGCCAAGGTTTCCACTGTCAAGGCGGACATAGAAGCTAATATATCCGCCGCGCTTGATATGTATGAAATTGACAATGGAAGTTATCCGACGACAGAACAGGGATTAAGCGCTCTTTTTAATAAGCCCAGTTCTGCCCCCATTCCGGAAAATTGGCGTGGTCCCTACATTAAAAGAAAAAAATCTTTTACTGACCCGTGGGGGAAGCCCTATAACTATGTCGCCCCCGGGACGCACAATACCGAAAGTTATGACCTGTCGTCTTACGGCCCAGATGGTGTTTCCAGTTCCGATGATATTACTAATTGGGAAGAAAATGCGTCCAGGTAACTTGTGAAATTCGTGCCTGCCTATAAAATGTCCCCAATATCAGGTTTCACTTTAATCGAAATCCTTTTGGTTGCCGTTCTCCTTGGTGTTTGCGCCGGGTTGGTCCTTCCTAATTTCAGCCAGACTTACAAAGGTGTTTTATTAAAGAACAGTGTGTCTGATCTTGCTTATCTCATGCGTTATGCGCAAAGCCGCGCGATTTCCATGGACCGTCAGCTGCGGTTGGAGTTTACCCAAGATTTTAAAGGCTATAGTTTGACGGAAGAAATTTCCAGCGTCGCAGATGAGCCTGAATTCGGGCGTATCAAAAATCATTTCGGAAGAACGATTCTGATTCCCGCGGAAGTTCAGGTGTTGAGCCAAGTTCCATTGGTCCATTTTTTTTCCGATGGCCACATGGACAAGGTCGACATCTCTTTTTGTCAGGAAAAGAAATGTTATATCGTTACGACAAAAAAAAGAAGAGGCCAGGTGGATGTCTTGGCCGCGGCAACGGATTAACCTGGAGCTGTAAGAAAATTAATGCGTAGTTTAATTTTGAAAAGAAAAGCGGGATTTCTTTTAGTTGAAACTCTTTTGGCCATTGTCATTTTGTCGGTCAGTCTTACTCTTATCATTCAGTCTTTGGGGCAAAGCGCGCGGGCTTCTTCTTACAGCGCTGATTATGTTCCGGCTGTCATCATCTTAGAAAGTAAATTGACGGATTTATGGAGTCAGGATATTGACAGCAATGACCGGGCCCGTTTTCCTAAACTTTTTGATAAATATTCTTACCAGCTGTCCAACGTCGAGGTTTCCACGGAAAATCAGGGGAAGATCTCTCAGGCTGATCTGTCGGTCGAATGGCCGGTTGGCCCTGCTCGGAAAAAAATCAATATCCAAACATATCTTCTTTTACCAGACGATGAAAAAAAGTGATCGCCGCATCATTGGTTTTGGATAAATGTTATGTTGAATATTGAGAGCTGTACTAGAAAGAAAAATGGTCAAGGTGCGTCAAATAAACCGTGGATTGACGCTGATTGAGGTTCTTCTCGTCATCAGCATCATGTCGATCATGTCCTTGTGCGTGTATAACGTTTTGCGCACCGGGCTTTTGTTCGGGCAGCGCGGCCATGGAAAGAGTGATTTTTATCAAGAGATAAGAGATGCGCTCGATTTAATGGCGTTAGATATTGAAAATATGGTGCCGTATGATTTTTCCAGTTCATATCCGGATCGTACGGCGTTTCAAGGCCATGAAGCAAAAGTGACGTTTATTAAAGCCGACGGAGACCAGTTAAAAGTGATCAGTTATTTTCTCGACTGGCCACAGCGCGGAACGATTCATAAAACTATTGTCGGGAAAACGTCGAGCAGAAACGCGACGATCACCATTGAAAACCAATCGCCTAATGAAATGTTTAATCTGGTCCGTGAGGAAAAAAGCTTTGTTGATGATTTAAGTCAGGGCAATGAAGCGGCTTTTGAACGCGAGACAATCATTGAGCGGATTCCCCCTGCAGGGCTCAAGTTTTTTTACGGATATTTGCAGGAAGCAGAAAGTAAAACACTCACCTGGAAAGATGGTTGGGCGCTTAAAGATATTCCGCGGCATGTGCGTATCGAGATCAAATTTGAATCGCCGGATCATTCCCAAACTATTCCTATGACTAAGGACGTTTTGATTCCTCACGGGGTCAACGCGACAAGTTAAAATGACGCATTCAATCCGACGGTTAAAAAATAATTCTGGCATAATACTGCTCGTTGTCTTATGGATTCTGGTCATATTGATTGCGCTTGCTGTTTCGCTGGGCCGGTCAAGCCGTATTACGGTTGCCTTGACTAAAAATGCTGTTGAAAAAGTAAAGTCACACGCCATCGCGTTGGGAGGTTTTTTATACGCGTTGGATCAAAGCCGTTTAGATAACCGCGATCCGAATTCAAGTTTCCAAGACGATCTTTCGTATTGCGCCATTGCCATTAACCCAGCAGCTCCGGCGGATGTTATTTTTAAAAATAAAGAATTGGGCGATGGTCATTTTGATGTGTCTTATGCTGAAAAAGATTTGGATAGTGATACTATAATAAATCGCTATGGTATGATGGATGAAGAACGCAAAATTAATTTAAACGCTTTGACAATTCAAAATCACGCCATTTTGAGTTCGCTAATAACGCTTTTGGGAACGGAACAGCAAACCGCCGATCGGATCGCCTATTCTGTTCTTGATTGGAAGGACTCTGATGACGCGTTGAGTCATAAAGAATATGGGGCGGAGGATGATTTTTATACGGATCAGGCCAAACCCTATCATTGTAAAAATCTTCCTTTTGATTCGATTGAGGAATTGCAATTGGTTCAGGGAATGACGCCGGAGATTTTCGCGCGGTTAAAACCGTATGTGACTGTTTATCCAAAAACAGGTGATTTAAAAATTAATTTTGAAACAGCTCCTGCGGTAGTGCTTCAGGCGTTGGCCAGGTCTTACACAGGGTCGCATTCCAACACAAAAGAAGCCGATGCCGATTCACTGGCTGATAAGATCATCAGTTTTCGTAAAGGAGAGGACTCGCAGGCGTACACCGCCGATGATCGTGTCATCGATATCAATGCGATGCCGCTTATGGAAAAAGAGACCGCAATTTTATTAATCATCGGCCAATTCAGGACGATGAAATCCGATTATGTGCGGATTCGGGTTAAAGCAAAGGCTGCATCCGGAATTTCTTCGACAATTGAAAGCGTGGTATCGCGCAATAACCTTGCGATTATGTCTTGGCAGCGCCATTAAATAATATGAAAAGCAATAGCTCCTCATCTAAGAATTTTCGCACCACCATTGAGATCACTGAAACGCATTTAAAATGCGTTCAGCTCAAATGGCTTAAAGGGCGTCATGTCGTTACGTCTTGTGACATTAAGGCTTTTTTACAGCACTCGGATGAGGAGATCGTAAAGTATCTGCGTGAGGTATGCCGATCCAAAAAAGTTGAACCTTCGGAACTGATGGTCGTTGTTTCCCGGCAGTGGGTGATTCTTAAACAAATCCATCTTCCGTCTCAGAATGACGAAGAGATTGCCAAGATGGTTCCTCTTCAGCTCGTTTCCCGAATACCGTTTTCTTTGGAAGAAGTGGTTTATGATTATGAAATTCTTCAAAAGGGAATGGACGGTTATTCCAAGGTGCTGGTGTTTGTCATTCACAAAAATGTCAGCGACCGGTACATGAAAATATTTAATGATGCCGGCATCAGGTTTATCTATCTGACAATCAGTTCTTACGGGCTTGCCGGTTGGCTGAATTACGCGCAGGATCAAAAGATTTTTGATCCCCGCGGCGGGACGCTGCTGGTTAATATCGATTCAACACGGACGGAATTGTGTTTTTGTTCAAAGCGTCAGTTGATTTTTTCGCGCAGCGTGCATTGCGGGGCGCGTGATTTAAATGAAGGAAGAGTGGGGGAATTTGTCAAGCAGGTGGCCTTGAGCCTTCAAACATATCAGAAGGAAGCTATAGGCGAGGAAATTAAAGATATTGTCATCCTTTCAGTTTTGCCGCAGGCCCAAACGCTTAAGGCCAAATTTGAAACGGAACTGAAAGTTCCTGTCCATATTCTGACCGGTTATGAAAATATTTTTATCCAAAACAGTATCAATATGGCAGAACTTAAAACGCGCACGGATACGACCATGGCCGTATTGTTAGGTTTAATGATCGCTCCGTTACACAAGCACATCAATTTAACCCCTCAAGAATTTCATGACATCAATCAGGCAGGAGTCAGCCGTCAACGATGGATTAAATTCGCCTTATTGAGCGTTGTCGCTGTATTGTTAGGGAGCGGTATTTTAGGTCTGCGCTATATTCAAAAGCGAAATGTTTTAAACAGTATTGGATTTCAAATCGAAGAACTCAAACAGGAAAGCCGCACGGCACAGCAAAAGATGAAATTCATGGAATTGATAAAATCCCGACTAGACTCACGCATTATGTTCGCGGATTTTATGCAGGAATTGATGGCAGCCATGCCGGAAGAAGTTTTTGTGCGTTCGTTATCGATGACTGATAACCGGCGCCTTGCTATTGAAGGGTATGCGCAATCCTCGTCGCATTTGAATAATTTTCAGCAGAATTTGATCAAGTCTGCTTTGTTTAAGGATGTTAATCTTGAATTTGCCACCAAACGTATTTTACATGATATGGAAGTGACTGACTTTAAGATCATTGTAAGCCTTGGGTCAGCTTCCGGAAAATCATCAAAATGAAAAATCTATCAGGGCGCGAAAAATTTTTTATTACCATAACCATACTGTTGGTTGTTGGTTATATTTTATTTTTTGTTGTTTTTCGAGTTTGGACAGAACATGTAGAGGAATTGGATCAAAGAATCAACGCTCAGAAAACAAAATTGGCCAGAGAATTAAAAATGATTGATAGCGGAAAAAATATGGATAGACAGTTTGCCGCCAATTGGGAAAAATTCCGGATTAGTAAATCTCCCCAGCAGGTGATGTCTTCCATTCTTTCTCAAGTTGAAGAAATCGCAGGGGAACTTAAGTTAAAGATTCTTGAATTAAAGCCGAATACGCCTCAAAAAGAAGCGGATCTGCGTTTATTTTCAGTCAATTTAATGGTTGAGGGGTCGTTTAAAGACATTGTTAAGTTCGTTTATATGCTGCAGAAAGATCCGTATTTCTTTGATGTGAAACAATTTCGTTTTGACAGGGATGCTTCCAGTTCAGAATCAGAGATTTCAACGCGTCTTGTTTTAGAAAAGATGTTTGTGCTGGATGATGCCCCTGCTCCTTCAGTGGTGTCGCCGTAAGTTGTATTTAAATTATGGAATAGATATTGACAGTCCCGTCTTAATTGATAATAATTTAATTAAATTTTATAAGTATCTATAAAAATACAATTGCCTCCTTTATGAGCTATCTTCCAGCCCTTCAATTGGATTTGGAGCCCTTTTCCACCAGCCCTGATCCGGCTTTTTTTTACCGATCCGCCGGACATTACGCAGCCCTTAACCGTTTGGAAATTGCCATCCGCCTTCGACGAGGATTAAGCCTGGTTTTTGGAGACGTCGGGACAGGAAAGACCACGTTGTTAAGGACATTGCTCCAGAATTTTGGCCAGGATGAGGATGATTTTGAGCTTCACATGATTCTTAATCCTTCCTACAAATCAGAGTATCAATTTTTGAATCATTTAACCAAAATCTTCGGGATCAGCCCGTTTTTCCGTTCCGCTGTGGATCATCGGGATGCTATTGAAAAATATCTTTTTCAAAGGCGTGTTGAAGAAAATAAAATAGTGGTCCTTTTAATAGACGAGGGGCAGAAGCTGACTGATCCGTGTCTGGAAACCTTGAGGACCATTTTAAATTATGAGACCAATGAACAGAAGATGCTGCAGCTGGTCATTTTTGCGCAGATGGAGCTTCTTCCGAGAGTTAAAAAGATTAAAAATCTTATGGATAGGGCGAGTTTAAAATGTATGATTAGCCCTCTGGATGAATATGAAATGGGCAAGATGATTGAATTTCGCTTAAAGCAGGCCGGTTATAGCGAAGAGCGCAGCCTTTTTACCAATGAAGCGATTAATAGAATTCATGCCTATAGTCAGGGTTATCCTCGCAAAACAGCGATGATCTGTCATCAGGCCATGGAAAAACTTGTGATGTTCGATCTTGAAACAGTGACAGCAGAATTGATTGCCCGGATTCTGGCTGACGAAAAGATTTGGCTTTAAACCATGGATAAATCCCTTACCGCGGAGGAAAAATTATTAAAGGTCATCCGCCGTAAATCGCTTTCATCGGCTAAGCGCCAGGAGAGCGGGGTTCAGGGACAAAGTAACCGAAGATCGTCGGGCGGAAATGAATCCGATGCTCTTTCACTGGTTAATAATATTCTAATGATCGTGTGTTTGGTTGCGGGGACATATCTAGTCTATCAATACATTCATAAACAAGAAAAAGAGGCGGTTGCTTTGCAGCCGGGGGGTCAAACGAACGACAAGCGGAACAAATTTTCTCTGATGAATGATGTCGACAGGCCCTTTGATGAGTATCTCGCCATGCTCGAACAGCGCAATATATTCGAAATGCCGTGGGAAAAATCCAAGCCGCAAGAAACTCCTGTTGCCGCGGCGCCAGCGCCCCAGCTCAGCGAATCAATCCGCGTCCTCGGTATTGTTTTGGATAATCAACCGCAGGCCATCCTCGAAGATGTCAAGACCAGCCAGACGGTTTTTGTATCCGTCGGACAAACGATCAGCGACGCGGTGGTCGAAGAGATCCGGGAAGGTAAAGTCATATTTAATTATCACGGCCAGAAGGTGGAGTTAACCCAGTAAATGACAAACGTAAGAATCATTCTTTTGTTGATGTTTATCGCGCTGGCTGCGTTTATGAAGCCAGATATTATTCACGGACAAGATCAGCCGGATGCTGTTGTTGAGTCCGTCCAAGAGGAAAATCCTCAGGTCACGCCCATAACGCCTCATTATGCGGCGGGATCGCAGGAAGCGTTAAAGACTATTGATGTTCTTGATTTAAAAAATATTGATGTGGTGGATGTTCTTAAGTTGGTTTCGCAGAAGAGCGGGCTTAACATCGTCGCCGGGCAAAATGTGACAGGTAAAATTTCGGTGTATCTTAAAAATCTGGAAGTCATGGATGCTTTGAAAATCATCGTTGATGCCAACGGTTGGGCTTTTGTCAAAGAGAATGATGTCGTCAAGATCATGACAGCCAAAGAATTTGAAGAGAAGTTTGACCATAAGTTCGGCGAAGAACCCCAGACGCGGGTCAGGCAGCTGCTGAATGTTTCCGCGAAAAATGTGGCCGATCTATTAAACCAAGTTAAAAGCGCCACGGGAAAAATTATTACCGACGATAAATCAAACACGGTCATTTTTATGGACCGCATGTCTAAAATGGAACAGATGGAAGATATTGTCGACATGGTGGATGTTCCGACTGAAAAACAGGTCTTTGAGCTTTCCTACGCCAAGGCGCAGGACTTAGCCGGCAAGTTGTATGGAGCTCTAACGCCGGTGGTGGGGTCTATTCAGTTTGATGAAAGGTCTAACGCGATATATGTCAGCGATACGCCGGCCAAGATAAAAGAAATAGGCGGGATGATTAATGCTTTTGACCAGAAGGATCCTCAGGTCCTTATCGAGGCCAAGATTCTGCAGATTTCTTTAACGGATGATCAGAAATTGGGAGTTGATTGGGAAGCTATTGTTTCCAATTATCAGGATTTAAATTTGGTCAGCAATTTTTCTGTTCTTAATAGCAGCGATAAGCGGGGTAAAATCGCTATTGGAACTTTGAGTGATGATAATTATACCGCTTTATTGGAGGCGCTCGAGACCTTGGGGAACACGAAGATCCTTTCCAGCCCGCGCATCATGGCCATTAATAATAAAGAGGCGAAAGTCCTGGTTGGTTCCACAGAGCCTTATGTGACTTCAACAACCACAACGCCGGCTTCTGGTCCGACGACAACTTCTGAAAATGTTCAGTTTATTGAAGTGGGTGTTAAGTTGTATGTGACGCCGGTAATTCATAAAGATGGTTTTATCACCATGAAGATTAAGCCCGAGGTCAGTTCTGTTGTCAAAACGATTACAACAGGGACTAACAATGCCATTCCGGTTGTTGAAACTTCGGAAGCCGAAACGACCATTGTGGTCAAAGACGGCGTGACATTGGTTATCGGCGGATTGATCAAGGAAGAGAAAATCCTTGAAACAAAGCAGGTGCCGTTTTTAGGTAAGATCCCTGTTCTTGGAGCTGCCTTCAGGAGTAAAACAGACCAGACGCGTAAGACGGAAATCGCAATCCTTTTAACGCCCAAAATAATAACAGGCGATGTTAATCAAGAAGAATATTCCTTCCCATCAGAGATCGTTGAAAAGCCTTGAAGGTTCTATGTGCCGTTGGGCTTGGAAATCCACAGCTAAAACAGATTCGGACTTTTATAATCCATGACTTCAAAAATGGATGGATCAAAATTTAAGAGGTCGTTCATAATATATTGGCAATAGGGCATGGTAGCCGCAGGGATAATAGGTTTTATTGTATGTCACATGGGTTATTGGGTAGGTGATGCCCCCGTTAAACTACTCGTTTGACGAAGCACATCGACGATGTTACAATATCGCCTAATTTGTTATAGAGTTTATAGTTTTTGAATTAACGGGAAGTAGCGCAGTTGGCTAGCGCGCAACGTTCGGGACGTTGAGGTCCAGGGTTCAAATCCCTGCTTCCCGATTATTTTTGGAAAAGGGTTTCCGCACCGCCTCTGGCGGTGTGAGACCTCGTCATAAACCAAAATGGTTCATGACGGGCAAGCCCCACCTTCCCGATTTTATTTTTGGATTGCGGGTTCTCAGCTTTAAATCAACCAGAAACTAGGGCAGGCAAAAACACTTTTTTAAATATTTCTTATGGTTCAGGCGCAGATATATTTTAAAGGAACTGTTCAAGGGGTTGGGTTTCGTTATACCTGTCAGAGGTTTGCCCTTGATTTAGGACTCAAAGGCTGGGTTAAGAACCTTGCGGACGGTCGGGTTGAGGTTCTGGCTCAAGGCGATAAGGACGATTTAGAGGCATTGCTCGATAATTTAAAAAATCATTTTGGCGGTTACATTCATGATGTTCAGAAAATTTATAAACAAATGAGTCGAGAGTTTGAAGATTTTAAAATCGCGTATTAACTTTCTTTCTGTTTAATTACAAAAATTGATTCTTTGATGCCGCCTGTTGAGGGCCTATCTAATGGTTTAATCCCATGGATCCTAAAAAAGCACAGCGGGAAATTGAGCGTTTATCCCGTTTGATTGACGAATACAACGGGCAGTATTATCTTCAAAATAATCCCACGGTATCTGACTCGCAATATGATCAGCTTCTAAAGGAGCTGGTTAGCCTTGAAAAGCAATTTCCTCAATATAAATCCAAAAATTCTCCTACCCAACGCATCGGCGCGCCTGTTGAAGGAACGCTTCAATCCGTAACCCATAAAGTTAAGATGTATTCTTTAGATAATACCTATTCCTTTGAAGATCTTAAGGATTGGCAGAAAAGAGTTATTAAGACATTAGGAACGGACGCGGTTGAATATACGGTGGAGCTAAAGATGGACGGAATCAGTGTCGCGCTGATGTATGAACAGGGAGAATTGGCCCAGGGGGCAACGCGCGGCGACGGGATAACGGGCGAAGATGTCACGCGCCATTTGAAAACAATTCGCAGTATTCCGCTGAAATTTAAATCAGAACCTTGGGCTTCGAAAATAAAAGAATTGGAAGTGCGCGGTGAAGTTTATATGAGCCATGAGGATTTTAATCAGATGAACCTTCAACGTAAAAAGAATGACGAGGAAGTTTTTGCGAATCCCCGCAATGCCGCCGGAGGCACATTAAAATTACTGGACGTTCAATTGGCGTCCAAGCGCAGATTAAACTTTTTTGTTCATTCGTTCGGACGCTGGGTCGGGCCAAGCGTTCCTTTAACGCATGACGAATTTTTAAAAAAGATGGCTCAGCTCGGGTTGCCGGTTAATCCTTATAACCGGACTTGCCGCACCATTGATGATGTTGAGGCCTATTGTCAGGAGTTTCAGCAGAAAAGAACGACGCTGCCTTATGATGTCGACGGGATTGTCGTTAAAGTCAATTCTTATACGCAGCGAGAACGGTTGGGATTTACTTTAAAATCACCGCGCTGGGCGGTGGCGTATAAATTTCCGGCCTATCAGGCCACAACGGTTTTAAATAACATCACAGTCCAAGTTGGACGGACAGGCATTTTAACTCCGGTGGCTGAACTTGAACCGGTTTCCTGCGGTGGTGTCACCATCAGCCGGGCGACGCTTCATAATTTTGATGAAATTAAAAGGCTCAATATCCGCTGCGGGGACAAGGTTCTCGTCGAAAGAGCTGGAGACGTGATCCCCAAAATTGTTAAGGTTGTTGTTTCAAATTCAAAAGCTAAAATTATCGCGCCTCCCGAGAAGTGTCCATCATGCGCTGAAAAAGTGGTCAAAGAAAAGGATGAGGACGTGGCGTATCGCTGCGTTAATCCGGCCTGTCCTCAACAGCTGCAGCGGACAATGGTTCATTTTGCTTCACGTGACGCCATGGATATCGAGGGGCTTGGAGATGTTGTGGTCCGTCAGCTTTTGGACAAAAAGCTCATTCAAGATCCAGCGGATATTTATTCTTTGACCAAGGATGATTTATTAAAGCTGGATTTGTTTAAAGAGAAAAAGGCTGAGAATCTTTTAAATGCGATTGCGCGAAGCAGGCAGCAGCCTTTATCTCGATTTATTTTTGGTTTAGGAATTTCTAATATTGGTGTCAAAGCGGCCTTTGTTCTCGCCCAGAGATTTAAAAATATTAACGGCTTGATGCAGGCAACGCAGGAAGAGATTGTCAGTCTTAAAGATGTCGGTTCGGTCATGGCTGATTCTGTGACTGAATTTTTTAAAAGAGCCGTAAACCGGAAGCTGATTGAAAAATTCCAGAAAGCCGGTTTGAATTTGAAGGAAGATGCGTTTCAAATTAAAGAAAGTCGGTTTGCCGGCAAGAAGTTTGTTTTTACCGGCGAGTTGGAGGGAATATCACGGGATGAGGCTGGTGACATGGTTAAGAAATTGGGAGGCGATGTGAGTTCTTCCGTGAGTGCGAAAACGGATTTTGTGGTTGCCGGCCGTGAGGCGGGGTCAAAGTTAGATAAAGCCCGGCAATTGGGTGTTAAAGTTTTAACGCAAAACGAATTTAAGGAGATGATTTCATGAAGATGAGTCAAAATCAATTCCGTCGTTTGGTTTCAGCCTGTTCACTTTGTCTGGTTATGATAATTTTCTTGAACGGTTGCGCGCCTTTAAGAAAAAAGTTTATCCGTCAGAAAAAGAAAGACAAGGCAGGAACAGAGGATTTTGTTCCGGTTCTGGAGCCTGAGGTTTATCCGGTCAAAAAAACAGGGCCGGGAGATGTCTACGCCCAGCAATATTCAATGTTTAATCTTTGGATTTCTGATTTTGCCGATAATTTTGATACGATGAACAATAATGATAAGCGGATGATCAATGATTTGGACGCGGCATTAAAATCTATCAGTGAGATGATCCGGCTGGTTAAAACTCCGGCTTCCGAGGAGCTTTCCGCGATCAAAGGACAGGTGCAGTATATCCGCGATGAATTTGCCAAACAGAAATCTTTTCGAAATCCGTCGAGAATCAAAAGCGAGTTGCGCGACGTTGATAAAAAAATCCGAAAGAATTTTAAAGTGACAATGGTTAAGGAGTTTCTTGTAACTGAGTGATTATGCAGAATTTAATTCAAGAATTTATCAATTATCTCTCGGTTGAACGCGGCTTGGCTAAAAATACGCTGATGGCCTACGGCCGGGATCTTGCTTTGTATAAAGCTTATTTAAGCAAGCGCGGGATTTCTGGTGTTGAAACGGTCAACCGCGACGGGGTTTCTGATTTTCTATACGAATTAAAGAAACGGGGCCTGACAACGACATCCATCTGCCGGGCATTGACAGCGGTTAAGATGTTTCACCGTTTTTTGGTTAGAGAAAATTTTGTCAAAGATGATCCGACGAGTTTAGTAGAAACTCCTAAAACCTGGAAGCGTGTTCCGGATGTGTTGACCCAGGCGGAAATCGAACGGATTATTCAGGCGGCGCAGGGCAAGAAGCCTCAAATGATTCGGGATTATGCCATTCTGGAATTATTTTACGCGAGCGGCATGCGTGTCACGGAATTGGTTGACTTGAAACTGAGCGGCCTTAATTTTGACGCCGGCTATGTGCGCTGCATCGGCAAAGGCAGGAAAGAACGTTTGATACCTATTGGGAAAAAGTCACGCGAGGCGTTGGCTTTTTATTGTCAGAAGGTCAGGCCGAAGTTTGACGGCCGCGCGGCAGCAACAGATGTTTTATTTCTCAGCCGTCTGGGCAAGCCCATGAGCCGGCAAGTTATTTGGAAGATGATTAAGAGTTATGCCAAAAAAGCGGGAATTGATAAAAATATTAAGCCGCACACGTTGCGCCATACGTTTGCCACGCACTTGCTGGAACACGGGGCTGATCTGCGTTCCGTGCAGGAAATGCTGGGGCATGCGGACATTTCGACAACACAGATTTACACGCATGTGGATAAAGAACGTTTAAAATCCGTGCACAAACAATTTCATCCGCGGGGATAGATGTGAATTCATATTTGGATCGGTTAAATAAAAAATCTTTGAATATTATCCAGGAAGTCGGCATATCGGCTTCTAAGATGGGTTCTCGTTCTTTTGTCATCGGAGGATGTGTCCGGGATTTGATTCTTAAAAAAGAAATCCTCGATCTGGATTTGGCTGTTGACGGTGATGCCATAGCAGTTGCCAAAATTTTTGCCCGTCGATGCCAGGGCCGTGTTGTTGTTTATCCAGCTTTCTCAACGGCAACCGTAACCATGGCCGATGGCCGGGCAGTTGATTTTTCCATGATCCGCAAAGAACAATATGTTGCGCCTGGAGCGTTGCCGACAGTCAGTCAAGGAACTTTGACGGATGATCTTTTTCGCCGGGATTTTACAATCAATGCTATGGCGATTGCCATTGACCCTAAAGATTTTGGTCGGTTGGTTGATGAAAATGGCGGATTGGATGATTTGAAGGCGGGGAAGATTCGGGTTTTGCATGAACACAGTTTTGTGGATGACCCGACGAGGATTTTGCGCGCGGTTCGCTTTGAACAGCGTTTTGGTTTTCGTATTGAAGATAAAACGCTTCTTTGGCTGCGCAAGGCTGTCAAGACCGGCGCGTTAAAGTCTGTTAAGCCGCAACGATTGTTTGAAGAGTTTAAGAAAAATCTGCAGAAAAAACAGGTTGTCTTGAATTTAAAGAGATTGTCGCAATTATCGTTCTTTTTAAATACCGGATGGGGTTGTCGGGTTGGTAGAAGTGAATTGGAATTATGCGGACGGATACCGCAGATGGTTGAATTTGTTGACGGACAATCAACTCAACAATCAAAGGTTCAAGAATGGTTGATTGATTGGACGGCTTTATGTTCAAGCGTGCCGAAGATTCAGTTGTCGATGCTGTTGTCATCGATAGCGTTGTCGCGATCTCAACGCAATCAGATTTGTTCGGCCTTGGACTCGGTTAAGTTGTTAAAGAAACTCAAAATGAAGAAATTATCGATGGTGGATGTATTTAAACTTCTTGAAGGATTGAGTTCGGAAGAGCTCATTTTTTTAGGCGCTCAACTGAACAAAGGAATTGTTCTTGATAGGATCAAATGGTTTTTGACCAAAGGGCGTTTTGTTACTTTAAAGATAAACGGTCAGGATTTAAATCGGTTGGGAATTCCTCCTGGGAAAATTTTTAAGGATATTCTGCGGGAGGTGTTATTTTGTGTTGTTGACGGGCAATGTAGGAGTAAAACGCAGCAGTTGGCCTACGCTCGAAAATTGTATCAACTTAGCCAGATGTAAAGGAGTTTGAAATGATTCGGATGGAGAAAGTCAATCAGCAGATCAAACGGGAAATCGGAAACATGATTCAATATGGGGATATAAATGATCCGCGATTGACGTTTGTGACGATCACTTATGTTGACTGCAGCAAAGACCTTCAGCATGCCCGCGTGGGATTCAGCGTTTTATCCAATGACCGCAAAAAAATTCAGAGCGTCCAAGAAGGGTTAAGCAGCGCGCGCGGTTTTATCCGCAAGTTGATTGGGCAAAGGGTGAGGCTGCGTTACACGCCGGAAATTGTTTTTATTCACGATGACTCGTTGTCGTATGCTTCGAAAATCGATGACACGTTAGAAGAGATTAAGAAAATCCCAAAAGAAGGCGGAGTGAACGATGAGTTATAATGCCATCATTAAAGCTGTCAAAGCGAATCAGAAATTTTTAATTACAACGCATGTGAATCCCGACGCGGATGCCATTGGTTCTGCTTTGGCCGTCGCGGTCGCCCTTAAATCTTTGGGAAAATCGGTTCTTGTGTTCAATGAGGATCTTGTCCCTGGCTGGCTTAAGTTTTTGCCAAATTCATCCTGGGTTAAAAGGCCGGCGGATGTAAAATCGGCAACCTATGATGTGGCGATTGCCGTCGATTGCGGCGATGCGTCGCGTGTCGGCAATGTCCGGGGACTTTTGCGCAAAGAGAAAATGATGATCAATATCGATCATCATAAAACTAATGATTATTTTGGCGGCTTGAATCTGATTGAGCCAAAAGCGTCCTCAACCGCGGAAGTGCTTTATGAGCTGTTTCAAAGGATGAAGATTAAGTGGACCAAAGATCTGGCAACTCTCATTTATTCTGGGATCATGACGGACACGGGTTCGTTTCGCTACGATTGCACGTCTGCGTTAACTCATCGCATCACGGCAGATCTTGTTGCCCGCGGAGTTGAGCCGCAGAAGATTTATTCCCGAATTTACGATGTGGTATCCATTCATGATTTAAAGATATTCATGGCCATTGCCAACAATGTTGAGTTTCTTCACGACGGCAAAGTTGCTGTCCTGTCTTTGAGAAAAAAAGATTTGGCCAGGTTTTCCGCCGGATTTGATGTGAGAGATAAGATTTTTGCGTTGTTGCGTTCGGCCGGCGAAGTTGAGGTCATTATTATTTTTAATGAAGTCGGCAAAAGCCGGACCAGGGTTAACTTTCGCAGTAAAGGCGCGTTGGATGTGGCAGAGCTGGCAAAGCGTTTTGAGGGTGGCGGCCATGCCAAGGCCAGCGGCTGCACGCTTGAGTCCGGATTAACCCAAACACGAAATAAAATTCTTAAGCTGATTATTAGGGAGTTTTAATGGACGGCATCATTATTGTTGATAAACCGACGGGAATGACCTCGCATGACGTTGTCAGCCGCGTTCGAAGAAAATTAAATATGCGCCGTGTCGGGCATGCCGGAACATTGGATCCTCTGGCCACGGGCGTTTTGATTATGCTGATTGGCAAATCCACTAAACTGTTCGACCGTTTTGTCGCGTTTGATAAAGCATACGCGGCAACACTCCGGCTCGGCACGCAAACCACGTCGGCGGATATTACCGGGGAGGTTATTGAGAATAAACCTTTTGATTACGTGAGCCGTTTGCAAATCGAGGAAGTCCTCCATGGTTTTGTCGGGGAATCAGAGCAGATGCCTCCCATGGTTTCCGCGGTTAAGTATAAAGGTGAACGATTATATAAATTGGCCCGTAAAGGTATAACGGTAGAGAGGCCCGCGAGGAAAATTCGGATTGATGTCTTAAAACTGATTGATTGTCAATTGCCCGAGGTGAAATTTTATTTGGAATGTTCCAAGGGAACGTATGTGAGAACACTGGCTGAAGATGTGGGCGTTAAACTTGGGTGTGGTGCTTGTATCACGCAGATTCAGAGAACACGCATCGGACATTTTAGTATTGATGACGCGGTTAAATTAGAGGACCTCAATGAAAGTCATGTTCGGCGTTGGCCGGGTTAAACCGGCGTTAACAAATACTGTTGCCGCGATCGGGATTTTTGACGGTGTGCACACCGGACATCAGGCCTTGATCCGCCGCATGGTCAGAACTGCTCGACGGAAAAATATGAAAAGTCTTGTGATTACTTTTCATCCTCATCCTGTTGAAGTCTTGCAAAAAAAAGAAATGAATTATCTGGTTTCTCTTGATGGGCGCGTAAAACTTTTGGAAAGTTTAGGCGTTGATTTGCTTTTGGTCATCAAATTCACAAAGCAATTTTCACGTCTGAAGCCTGAGGAGTTTGTAAAAAAATATTTGGTCGCAAGTTTAGGGGTTAAAGAAGTATTTGTTGGGGATGATTTCAGATTTGGAGAAAATAGGACGGGTGATGTGGAATTGTTTGGGTCCATGGGCCAGCGCTATGGATTTGTTGTCAGGCATATTGATCCGGTTAAGAAGACAAAAAATAAAATCAGCAGTTCTTGGTTAAGGCAGCTTATTATTCAGGGAAAATTGCGTGAAGCGGCGGCGATGCTGGGGCGAAATGTTTCGGTTGCCGGAGATGTGATCAAAGGCCGCGGGCTCGGGAAAAAGTTCGGTTTTCCGACGGCAAATATAAATGTTACAAGCGGGATTCTTCCGTCCAATGGAGTTTATTTTGTTAGAGCTTGTTTGGCTGGACGCAGTTTAAGCGGTGTCTGCAATATCGGAAGCCGGCCGACCGTTTCATCTGCGCCGGGTAAAGTTAGCTTGGAAGTGCATATTTTAAATTTTAACGAAAAAATTTATAAGAAAGAGCTGACGATTGAATTTCTTCACCGAGTCAGGAATGAAAAAAAATTCTCTTCCGTTGATCTTCTTGTTTCACAAATACGCGCTGATGTCAGGCGTGCCTATCAATATTTTCAAATCTCCCCAAAATAATTGAGTGTTTTTTCTTCCGCCTTTTTTCCAGTGTCTTATCAAAGTGGAGTAGGTGAGGAAGGTTTTTTTGTACCCACGTCAAATTAAGTGGCCTTCTAAAACAGGTTTTTTGTGGTTAAAAATTTAAAATTCCGTCCCATTTCGTTCCAATAAATACCAGATATTGACATTTTATTGTTTGTAATCACAACATATGG